>DATKGG010000068.1:0-39481 GCA_035510855.1 Acidimicrobiales bacterium | reverse complement strand
GGGAAGGAGAGGAGCGTCGGATGAACAGGAGCGTCCCCACGTAGACCGCGGCGCTGATCGCGGCCCACGTCGCCTGGGCCTGGGCGTAGGGAGGGTTCCACCGCGCGATCTCGACGAACCCGATGCCGTTGAGGAGCGTCGCAAGCGGAAGGAGCACGGGGGTCGCGTTCGGGACCAGCCACCGGTTCGCCAGGTGCACGCCCATCGACAGGCCGAGCACCGCGCCGAGGAACCCCCACAGGTTGAGCGGCAGTCGCCCTTGCTGGCCGAGGGAGGCGAGCGAGTACAGCGCCGTCGTGATGCCCCCGGCGAGCACGAGCATCCAGAACTCAGCACGGCGACGGGGCTTGGGACCCCGCTCGTAGTGCGGGAACGCGAACCGCCACGTGCGTGGCGGCGCGACGCTCGTCGCGGACATGAGGGCGATCCTAACGTTGCAAGTACGATCAACTCGAGGATCGATGTCGGACACCACCACCAAGTTCGAAGAACTCAGCGAGGTGGCCGGTGCCGGCCTGAGCCAGTCCGCGATCGACGAGCTCAGCGCGATCGAGGAGTTCGGGGCACAGCGCTTCGCCAACAGAGAGCTGTCGCGCCTCGACTTCGGCGCGAGGCTGCTCGACCTCGCCGAGGACGCGTCGCTGCCCCTGCTCGAACGGGTGAAGTTCATGGCGATCTTCTCGGAGCTGCTCGACGAGTTCTTCCAGGTCCGCGTCGCCGGGCTCGAAGACCAGGTGGTCGGCGGGGTGTCGACGAGGTCCGCCGACGGTCTGCGCCCCCGCGAGCAACTCGTGGCCATCCGGCAGCGCACGACCGAGCTCGTCCGACGCCAGGACCGCATCTACTTCGAGCACCTCTGCACGGACCTCGCTCGCGCGGGGCTGTACGTCCTTTCCTACGACGAGTTAGAAGAGCCGGACCGCACAGCGATGCGGCAGTTCTTCGAGAACGACATCTACCCGATCCTGACGCCGCTTGCGGTCGACCCGGGCCATCCCTTCCCGATGATCTCCAACCTGTCGCTCAACCTCGCCGTCCAGGTCCGGGACTCGGCCACCGCCGAGGAGCGGATCGCCCGGGTGAAGGTACCCCCCGTCCTGCCCCGATTCCTCGAGCTCGCGAGCGGTGGGCGATTCGTCCCCGTCGAGCAGGTCATCGCGGCGCACCTCGACACGCTCTTTCCCGGCATGGTCCTCGGGGAGGCCGAGACGTTTCGGGTCACCCGCAACGCCGACCTCACGCTCGAAGAAGAAGAGGCCGAAGACCTCCTCATTGCCCTTGAGATGGAGCTCCGTCGCCGTCGCTTCGGTCGAGCGGTGCGGCTCGAGGTCCAGCACCGCATGCCCGACGCCATGCGCGAGCTGCTCCTGCGCGAGCTCGACTTGGGCCCAGAGGCTGTCGACTCCGTCGACGCGCCGATAGGGCTCAGCGGTCTGTGGTCAATCTTCGCGGTCGACCGCGCCGATCTGCACGCCGAGCCGTGGACGCCGATCACGCCCCCGCGGCTGCTCGCCGGCGACAACGAGAGCGCGGACATCTTCGCGGTCCTTCGCGAGCGCGACGTGCTCCTGCACCATCCCTACGACTCGTTCTCCGACTCGGTCGAGGCCTTCGTTGCCCAGGCGGCCAGCGATCCCGACGTGCTCGGCATCAAGCACACCCTCTACCGGACCTCCGGCGACAGCCCGATCGTCGCGTCGCTCATCCGCGCCGCGGAGTCGGGCAAGCAGGTCGCCGCACTCGTCGAGCTCAAGGCCCGATTCGACGAGGCTGCGAACATCGGCTGGGCCAAGGCGCTGGAGGACTCCGGCGTGCACGTCGTTTACGGGATCATGGGCTACAAGACCCACTCGAAGACCGCGCTCGTGCTGCGTCGAGAGGCCGACGGCGTGCGCCGCTACAGCCACATCGGAACCGGCAACTACAACTCCAAGACCGCGCGGATCTACGAGGACGTCGGCTTGCTCACCGCCGACGAGCTGATCACGAGCGACGTGGCCAAGCTCTTCAACTTCCTCACCGGGTTCAGTCACCACGCGACCTATGAGCGGCTCCTCGTGTCGCCTGTCTCGATGCGCCCCAGGATCATCGAGCTCATCAACGAGGAGCGCGTGGCTGGGCCCAACGGCGCGATCGACATCAAGGTGAACGGCCTCACGGACCCACGCGTGATCGACGAGCTCTATGCCGCCTCGCGTGCGGGTGTGCCGATCCGCCTCGTCGTGCGGGGCCTGTGCTGCCTGCGCCCGGGGATTCCTGAGCTCTCCGAGACGATCCACGTGTGCTCGATCGTGGGTGAGTTCCTCGAGCACTCGCGCATCTTCTCCTTCGGCAATGAGGACGGCCCGAACGGCCGGCGCGTCCTCATCGGGTCCTCGGACCTGATGGAGCGCAACCTCGACCGCCGGATCGAGGCGACGACGCCGGTCACAGATCCCCAGCTCGTCGAGCAGCTGGTCGACGTGCTCGAGCGGAACTTCGAGGACGACAAGTTCAGCTGGATCCTCGGCCCCGACCAGCGGTGGCGCCGCCGTGAGACAGTCCTTGGGCGCAGCGTCCAAGACGAGCTGAAGGTCCTCGCGACGGAGCGGCACCGCCAGTGGCGCGAGCAGGAGTGACGTGCAGGTCGCGGAACCTCGCTACGCGCGTCGTCGTCGCCTGACCTTGAGCGAGAAGTAGCAGCCGCCACCGACCGGGATGGGCAGCCAGAAGTTCACGAGGCGCCACGACAGCACCCCGACCGTGGCGATGGCGGCGGGCACGCGGAACCACACGAGCGTCGGGATGAGCGTGCCCTCGACGACCCCGAGACCGCCCGGCGTGATCGGCAGCACCGCGACGATATTCGCGAGGCCGTAGGCGACGAGGAGGTCGACGGGCGAGACGAAGCGCCCGAAGGCCCAGAGGAACACCCACAGGCTCGCCGCGTCGAGGAGCCAGTTGGCCGACGCCCACGTCAGGGCGCCCGACAGGAGGCGACGGTTGGTGAGGAGCAGGGTGATGCGGTCGGCGATCTTCTCGAGCATCCTCGAGACGCCGTCCGGGGTCGTAAACGGCACGTGCACCGCAACGCGCCGCAGCCAGGCGTCCGCGTGGCGCTGGCCCCGGGTGACGAGGGCGACCGTGCCGAAGAAGGCGAGCAAGAGGAACACGCTCGCGAGCGCGGCGAACCCGTAGAGGCGGTTGAAGCCGCTGAGGGGGATGGAGACCACGAGCGCCAGCCAGAAGATCACGTTCAGGACGACCGCCGAGCCCATTCCCTGGGCGGCGAGTCCGAACGCCGCCACCGAGCCCGAGACACCTTCGTCGGTGAGCAGTCGGTACGCGAGCGCCCCGCCCGGGGCAGTCCCGCCCGGGACCACGTGGCTGAGCGCGAGGCTCGACATGTTGATGCGGAGCTGGACGCTGCGCGGAGGAGCGTCCGGCTCGAGCACCGTGCGCGACAGCTCCGCGTAGGCGAGGAGCGCCGCTGCCTCGAGCATCGCAGCGATGACGAGCGACACGGCATTCACCTGTCCGAGCACGTGCACGTCGCGGCGCGCCGAGGCGATCTCGGGGAGCACCAGGTACTCGAGCAAGAAGATCACGATGCCGAAGGAAAACGCGAATCGAACTTGTGGTGGGATCCGGGCTCGCAGCCACGCAATGGGCCCGGAGGGGCGCGCTGCCGCGCTCGTCGGATCGCTCGCCGAGGCGTCCGTCGAGTCGTTCAGCATCGCGGAGAGCCTGTCACGCTCGGCTCACGCCAAGTGCAATGCTGCGTGGCGTGAGGGCCGAGGACGACGACGCGCGCGAGCGCAGCGAAACCCTCCGGACTCGGGTGTTGGCGGCCGCGGAGCACCGCGAGATCCCGATTGGAACGATCCTGGCCACCGTCGCCGTCGTCGTCGCCACCGGCATGGCGCTCGCGCTCGCGTGGACCCTGCGCGTCGACCTCATCCTTGTCGGCGTCGCGGTGTTCATCGCCACGTTCCTCGCCGCCCCGGTCGCGGCGCTCGAGCGCCTCGGCATGCGACGCGGGTTGGCCACATCGCTCGTCTTTCTCATGGGACTCGCCGCCTTCGGGGCGGTGACCTACCTCTTCGGCTCGCCACTCGTCAGCCACCTCAAAGAGTTCTCCCACCACCTCACGACGATCGTCAACCAGGCACAGAACGGGAAGGGCACGGTCGGGCATCTCGTCAACTGGCTGCACCTGCACAACTGGGTCGTGAAGAACGCCCCGAAGCTCGATCAGCTCGCCAACAACCTCGCTGGGCCGGCGTTCAGCATCGGGAAGGCGGCGCTCTCGACCATCGTCAAGCTCGTGCTCGTCGTCATGCTCTCGTTCTTCTTGCTGCTGGACCTGCCCAAGATCTGGGGCGGCATCCTCGGCATGCTGCCGGCACAGCACGCCGAGCGTGTCGGTCGCGTGGCACACGAGGCGTCGACAGGCGTGACGGGCTACGTGGCGGGAAACGTGTTCACCTCGATCATCGCAGGGCTCGTCGTGTTCGTCTCGCTTCTCATCTTCGGCGTCCCGTACGCCGGCCTGCTCGGGCTGTGGGTTGCGCTCGTGGACCTGCTCCCGGTCGTCGGTGGCCTCCTCGCGGGAGTGCCCACAGTCTTGCTCGCCTTCCTGCACAGCATCTCGTCGGGGATCGGCATCGCCGTGATCTTCGTCATCTACTGGCAGGTGGAGAACCACGTGCTGAACCCGATCGTGATGTCGAGGACCGTGCGGATGAGCAAGATCGTCGTCCTGCTCGCGGTCATGATTGGTGCGACGCTCGGCGGGCAGATCGCGGGCGCCTTCGGGACGTTTATTGGGGCACTCGTGGGCATTCCGGCGGGCAGTGCGGTGCAGGTGATCGTTCGTGAGCTTCGCCGCGGACCACCGTCTGACGCAGTCGAGGGTGCCGTCTCATCGTAGGCTGCATCGATGCGAACCCTGGTCGTCGTGCCGACGTACGACGAGGCAGAGAACATCGTGTCGCTGCTCGAGTCGATCCGGTCGAACGCCCCTGGCGTCGACGTGCTCGTGGTCGACGACGCGAGCCCTGATGGCACCGGCAAGATGGCCGAGGACACGGGCTCGCGGCTCGGGCAGATCGACGTGCTGCACCGCGGCGCCAAGGGCGGTCTCGGGCGCGCCTACCGCGCCGGATTCGAGCTGGGCCTGGCTCGGGGCTACGACGCGCTCGTCGAGATGGACGCCGACTTCTCGCACGATCCCGCGGCGCTGCCGTCGCTGCTCGAGGCCGCGGAGCGCTACGAGGTGGTCATTGGATCGAGGTACGTGCCCGGGGGAGCGATCCCCAACTGGAAGCTCACCCGCCTCGCGATCTCACGGTTCGGGAACCTTTACGCGTCGGTCCTGTTGGGGCTGAGGGTCACCGACTCCACGGCCGGCTATCGCGTCTACCGGCGGAGCGCGCTCGAGAAGATCGACTACTCGACCGTCAGGGCCGAGGGCTACGCGTTCCAGATTGAGATGACCTACCGTGCGCGAAGCGCGGGCGCCTCCATCAAGGAGGTCCCGATCACCTTCGTTGATCGGAAGCAGGGGACCTCCAAGATGTCCTCGACGATCGTGATCGAGGCGCTGTGGCTGGTCACGCTTTGGGCGTTGCGGCGCCCGTTCGCCACGTCGCGGCTTCGCTGATCACGACGAGAAGGCCCGCAGCACCGAGGCAAGCTTCACGGTCGTCTCGTCGAGTTCGCTCTGGGGCTCGGAGTCCGCGACGATCCCCGCACCACCCCACGCCTCGAAGGCGTCACCGTCGACGCACAGCCCCCGCAGGCCCAGGGTCCAGATCGACGTGCCGTCCGCGTCGACCCATCCAACTGGACCGGCCCAAGGTCCGCGTGGACCTGTCTCAAGCTCGCCGATGAGTGCGAGTGCGGCGTCGCGAGGCACGCCGCCGACGGCGGGGGTCGGGTGCACCGCCGCGAGCGCTCGCATCGCGGCGTGCGCGTCGTGTCGTCCCGAGAGCTTGCCGTCGATCCACGTGCCGAGATGCGCGACGGTGGTAAGGCGCACGACCTCGGGTGTGGCTGGCGCCCCGATCGCGTCGCAGAGCTCCGAGAGCCTCGCGACGATGTCCTCGACGACGAGTCGGTGCTCGGCCAGGTTCTTCGCCGACGCACGCAGCCACGCAATCTGGTCAGTCGCGTCGTCGGCGGCTGAGATCGGCACGGTCCCGGCGAGCGGGTGCGCGGCGACGGCGCCGCCGCTCGTGGCGAGGAGCATCTCGGGACTCGCCCCGACAAAGCGGCGACCTTCGTGGGGGTACGCATACAAGGTGCAGGACGGCTCCGTCGCGTGCAGCGCCCGTGCGAGGGCGGCGACGTCGATCGGCTGTGTGGCTCGACCGAGGAGCCGTCGCGCCAGCACGACCTTCTCGGCGTCCCCGGATCGGATCCGAGCGACGCACGCGGCCACCGCAGCGGCGTAGTCCGCGCCGACCGGGTGCTCGGTCATGGTGTCGATCGTCTGGTGCGGGACCCGGCGGTCATCACCGGCGATGATCGCGTGCATCGAGGCGGCGGGATGCAGATGGGCGACGTCGCCGATCTCAGTGATCCATGCCGACGCGCCAGCCGGTTGCCACGCGCACACGAGCGACGGCACGAGCAGCTCGCTCCTCGCGCCCGCGTCAAAGGGGAGCGACCCGAGTGCGAGCACACCAGACCCACCCGGACCGTCGTCGCCCTCGAGCTCGACGGCCTCGAGGGCGTCGCTGACGCGGGCTGGTGCGGCGACATCAGCCAGGCCCTCGTCGAGCGGGATCGCCGCAGCCTGGCCGAAGGCGCAGACGACGAGCTCGTCGCTGGCGTGCAACGCGCCGTGGCGGGCCGCGGCACGCTCGAGCTGACGCGCGCCGTCGCGGCCGAAGCCCTCGAGGCGAACGCGCCGGGCACGAAGGCTCATTGCCGACCTCGCTTCGTCGCGACAAGCAGCTGGCTCAGCCCGCCGCTCAGGAGATGTCGGTTGACGCTCGAGAACCCCGCGCCGCACAGCTCGCCGCGAAGCGCGTCGGGCGTGGGCAGGTAGGCAACGGACCGGGGGAGATAGCGGTACGCCTCGGCGTCAGAGACCGCACCGCCGACGAGCGGCACCACCTTGTTGAACCAGACATCGAAGCCGACGCGCGTCATGCCCCGCTCCGGCGCGCAGACCTCCAGCAGGGCGAGCCGGCCGCCGGGGCGCAGCACGCGCGCCATCTCCGCGAGGCAGTCGGCTCGTTCCGTGAAGTTTCGCAGCGCGAAGCCGCAGACGACCCCGTCGGCGATCCCCGAGGCGATCGGCAAGAAGGCGGCGTCGCACTGCGCGGTGGGCGAGGTCGAGCTCGAGGCTTCGAGCATGCCGAAGGACAGGTCGAAGCCGAGTGCCTCGAAGCCCTCCTTCCTCGCCACGGCGGACAGCTCGCCGGTGCCCGTCGCGACGTCGATGACGACGCTGCCCTGCGGGAGCCCGAGCGCACGGACGGTCCTCGTGCGCCATCGCGCGTCGAGTCCGAACGTGATGAGCCGGTTCACGACCTCGTAGCGAGGCGCGATCGTGTCGAACATCTCTCGGACGCGCAGCGTCTTTTCGGCGCCAACAGGAAGCTCACCGGCGGCCAGCGGAGGCGGCATCACTCAGAGGTAGTAGCGGAAGACGACCTGCGCGACGCAGGATGGCTTGGCCGCACCGCGCTCTTCGATCGTGACGTCGACGACTGACTGGGCACCACCTGCGATCTCGGTGACCTCCGCCAGCGTCGCGCCGAGGCGGATCTCCGAGCCCACGTGCACGGGCGCGGGGAAACGGATCTTGTTCGCCCCGTAGTTCACGCCCATGCGGACGCCCTCGACGTGCACCATGCCCGCCATGAGCACCGGGATCAGCGAAAGGGTGAGGTAGCCGTGCGCGATCGGCCCGCCGAACGGTCCCGCCTTTGCACGCTCGGGGTCCACGTGGATCCACTGATGATCGCCCGTCGCGTCCGCAAACAGGTTGACCTGCTCTTGGGTCACGGTCGTCCAGTCCGACCAACCCAGATGCTCGCCGACGTGCTTCGCGTACTCCTCGATGCTGCCGACCGTGATGCCCATGGGTCTCCTCTCGTGCCGTCGCATCGTACCGTGGGCGTGCCCGCACACTGTTCCTGGCGAGTGCCGCCGGTACGCTGCACGAGTGCCACACGAAGAAGAGCACCGCGACATCACGAGCGGTGGTCCACGGGCCGCGGTCTTCGGCATGTCCGACGGCCTCGTGACCAACGTGTCGCTGATCCTCGGCTTCGCCGGCGCCCATCCGGCCGCCTCGGTGGTCCGACTCGCGGGTCTCGCGGGGCTCGTCGCCGGCGCGTTCTCGATGGCTGCGGGCGAGTACCTCTCCATGACGGTGCAGCGCGAGCTCTTCGAGCGCGAGCTCGACATCGAGCGGCGCGCACTGCGCGACGCGCCCGAGCTCGAGACCGAGGAGTTGGTCGAGACCTTCGTGCGCAAGGGGATCGCACCAGAGCTCGCGCGCCGTATGGCGGTCGAGGTGATGTCGAATCCCGAGCTCGCGCTCGAGACGCACGCACGAGAGGAGTTCGGTGTCGACCCCGCCGCCCTCGGCTCGCCCGTCAAGGCCGCGTCAGCCTCATTCGTGTCGTTCGTGATCGGTGCGTTCCTGCCGCTGTTGCCCTGGCTTATCGGCGGCGGGGGCGGGGCGATCGCCTGGTCGATCGGACTTGGCGCCGTCGGAGCGACCTCGCTCGGCGCGGTGCTCGGCCGCCTGAGCGGGCGAGCCTGGTGGGTTGGCGCGGCGCGGAGCCTCGTCGTCGCCGCCATTGCCGCCGGCGTCACGTCCGCTGTCGGGCACGCGGTGGGAGCCGGCTAGACACCGCTTGACACCTTCGGGTCAAGGGGTGTCTAGCTCGCGGTGTCGAAGAGGAACTCGACGACTCGTGTGTCGAGGCGGAAGCCGAGCGAGCGGTACAGGGCGTAGGCAGCGCGATTGGTCTCTTCGACGAACAGCTCGGCGGTCGCGAGGCCCTCCGCCGCCAGATGCTGCAGGCCCGCGAGCACGGCCACGCGGCCGAGTCCCCGCCCCTGGGCATCCGGTGCGACCGAGATCACGTAGATCTCGCCCACGTCGCCGCTTGCGCATCGATGGACCTTGGTCCAGCACGAGGCCACCAGCTGGTCCCCGTCGAAGAACAAGAGGAATCCATCTGGGTCGAACCAGTCGGCGCTGAATCGCGCCCGCAGGCGCTCGACGGTCATGTCAGCCTGGGTCGGATGTCCCTTGAACGCCGCGTTGTTCTGGTCGACCCATGCCTGGTCGTCGACGCCCGGGCGAAACGACCGGACCGTGAGTCCCGTCGTCGTCGGCGGCTCTGCGGGCAGGGGCATCCAGAGTCGGTGCACCTCCCTCGTTGGTCGCCATCCTCGTGACGTGAGCGCTGCCGCCAACTCGTCGTCCACGGGACGGAGCAGCATCGAGACCGTGTCACCGGTCGCCTCGAGGGCCGTGACGAGTTCCATGTCGAAGGTGCCGAGTGCTGGCTCGGCCCGCCGTGGAGCGCCGTCGCCGATGATCGCGTACCCGCGCAACGCCCCGTCAGGCCCGCCTCGAAGCGCGTGGCTGGCTGTGGCGCCGGACTCGAGGCGCTCGCGCTGGTCCTCGGTCAGCGCCTCGTCCCTCGAGTTCTCCTCGATCGCGCGAAGCAGCGCTTCGACGTCGCGGCGCTCCTCGTCGCTCAACTCGTCGACGATCCGCCACGACGGGTCCACCGGTCGAGCCTACTGAGGGGTCGGTACCCTTCATCGGTGCCCACACCGCGCACGGCGCTCGCCGCTCCGAAGCGCACCTTGGAGGTCGACCGACGACTCGAGGCCCGCTTTCGGGGCACCGCGGCATCGCTGTGCGCGCTGCGGCATCGCAACGCGTTCGAGCTCGTCGTGGCGACCGTGCTCTCCGCCCAGTGCACCGACGTGCGCGTGAACGAGGTGACGCCCCCTCTCTTCGCTCGCTTCGCGACGCCCGCGGCGCTCGCCGCGGCTTCGCGTGAGGAGCTCGAGCAGCTGATCTACGCAACTGGCTTCTTCCGCTCGAAGGCCGAGCACCTGCTCGGGCTCGCCGCGGCGCTCTGCGAGCGGTTCGGCGGCGAGGTCCCCACGTCGCTCGAGGACCTCAAGAGCCTGCCCGGCGTCGGTCGCAAGACGGCCAACGTCGTGCGCAGTGTCGCGTTCGGGCTCCCGGGGCTGGCGGTCGACACGCACGTGATGCGGCTCAGCCGCCGACTCGGGCTCACGAGGGCGACCGAGCCCGTCGGGATCGAGCGCGTGCTCTGCCGCGTGCTGCCCCCTGCGCAGTGGGGCGGGTTCAGCGTGCGCATGATCCTTCACGGCAGGGCGACCTGCACCGCGAGGCGCCCGGCCTGCGACGTCTGCGTGCTCGAGGACCTCTGCCCGCGGCGAGGCGTGCCTAGCCGCGACGCCGCGGGCTCTCGGCCTTCGCGTTGAGGCGCTCGACTCGCCGCAGCGTCGACGCGAGGCCGCGCTCGATGGCGACCAGCTCCAGCTCGTCGTCCCGAGGTATGTCGCTGCCGGGGTGCTCGACGAGCGCGGTCACCCGTCCCAAGAGCTCTCGGAGCGATGCCGCCAGCGCCTGGATCTCGCCGCGTTCGTGCACGCAGAAATGATGCCCGAAGGACGCCGCTCGGACAAACCTGGCTCGCACCGCCGCCGCGCGCAGTCCGGTACCGTCTAAGTCGTGACCGCGACCGAGCCCATCACTCGCCCGAGCGCGCACGAGGGACTGAGCGTCCTGTTCGACCGCGTGCTCGTGCGTCCCGGGGATCCTGAGGGCGAGCGGCGCTCCCGTGCGGGCATCCTCATCCCCGCGACAGCCCAGGTCTCGCGGCGACTCGCCTGGGCGACGGCAGTCGCCGTCGGCCCGCACGTCCGCACGGTCAAGATCGGCGACGAGGTGCTCTACAACCCCGAGGACCGCTTCGACGTGGAGCTTCGCGGGGAGGAGTTCGTGATCCTGCGCGAGCGCGACATCCACGCCGTGGCGACTCGTGACGACGGTGCGGGGACCGGCCTGTACTTGTGACGGCAACTCCCGCGGTTCGCGCCCAGACCGGCGTGTTCCCGACGCGAGACGAGTTCCGCTCGCTCGCCTATGACCACAGGATCGTCCCCGTCGTCGTCGAGGTGGTCGCCGACACGCTCACCCCGGTCGCGGCCTTCGCCGCGCTCGCCGGCGACGGCCCGGGCTTCCTGCTCGAGTCAGCCGAGCGCGACGAGCGCTGGGGGCGCTACAGCTTCGTGGGCACCAACGTGCTCGGGACGTTCACCCGGGCTGCCGACGGGACCATGCACGCGACAGGCGCGCTGCCCGACCCGCTTCCCGGGGAGGGCTCGCTGAGCTACCTCGAGCGCGTCGACGCCACCCACCGCGCCCCGGTGCTGCGGGGTCTCCCGCCGCTGCACGTCGGGCTGGTCGGCTTCCTCGCCTATGACGTCGTCAGGGAGATCGAGCGGATCCCCGAGCCCCTTGCCGATGACCTCGGCCATCCCGACGCGGCCTTCCACCTCATCGGGGAGCTCCTAGCTTTCGACCACTATCGCCAGCGGCTCGTAGTGGTCGTGAACGTCGCGACTCGTGACCTCGATGACGCGGACATCGAGTCGAGCTACGACCGTGCGTGCGATCGGCTCGACGCGATCGTTGACCAGCTCTCCCGAGCCCCTGGGCTCGTGCCGTTCGAGCTGCCCGCACGCGGCAACGGCGTTGCCGTCGCGACGTCGCAGAATCGGACCTCCGAGGACTATCGCGACGCGGTCGCGGTCGCCAAGGAGTACATCGTCGCGGGCGACGTGTTCCAGGTCGTCCTCTCGCAGCGCTTCGACTGCGACCTGACGGCGTCGCCCTTCACGGTGTACCGCGCGCTCAGGGCACTCAACCCCAGCCCGCACCTGTTCTTCCTGCGCTTCGACGACTGGACGGTCATCGGTTCGTCCCCCGAGGCGCTCGTCCGCCTTCGTGACGGCCAAGCGAGGCTTCGTCCCATCGCGGGGTCGCGCCCCCGGGGACTGACCGACCCCGAGGACGATCGACTCGCGGGCGAGCTCGCCGAGGACCCCAAGGAGCGCGCCGAGCACGTGATGCTCGTGGACCTCGGGCGCAACGATCTTGGCCGGGTCTGCGCCTACGGCACGATCGTCGTGGACGAGCTCATGGTGGTCGAGCGGTTCAGCCACGTCACGCACCTCACGAGCCAGGTCTCCGGGCAGCTCGCCGAGGGCTTCTCGCCCGTCGACGTGCTGCGCGCCACGCTGCCGGCCGGCACGCTGTCAGGTGCCCCCAAGGTGCGCGCGATGGAGCTCATCAACGAGCTCGAGCCCACGCGCCGTGGCGTCTACGGCGGCGTCGTGGGCTACCTCGACCTCTGCGGCAACGTCGACACGGCGATCGCGATCCGCACGCTCGTCGTCGACACGCAGGGTCACGCGTCGGTCCAGGCGGGCGCGGGGATCGTCTTTGACTCAGACCCCGTCACCGAGGACCAAGAGTGCCGCGCGAAGGCCGCGGCACTCCTCGAGGCCGTGAGCGTGGCGAACCTCATCGGCGAGGACACCGCGTGACCTCGCACGGCGGAGTGACCGAGCTGGTCCTCGTGCGGGGCCCTGACGCCCTGGCCTACAGCGACTCCCAGGGGACCCAGGACCTCTCGGGACTCGCGGTGGGCGACCGAGCAGCGACGTTCGTGCTCGACCCGAAGGGCGAGATCGTGGCGGCGGCGCTGCTTCGCCGCACCGAGGACGAGCTCATCACCTTCGAGGTCCCTGTGGGGGTTGGCGCGCAGCTGTGCGCGCGCCTCGAGCGCTTCGCGATCCGCTCGAAGGTCCACTTCGACGGGCCGGTGCCGCTCGGCCCCGATGACGTCGCGGCACTCGACAGCGAGCTGGCGCGGATCAGGGCAGGGCTCCCGGGCCCCGCAGAGCTGGCGCGTGGGCTCGTCGTGCACGGCGTTGCCGAAGAGCTGCGCGACCGAAGCGTGTCGTTCACGAAGGGCTGCTACCCCGGCCAGGAGCTCGTGGCCAGGATGCAGGCCCGCGGGGCGACGCCGCCGTACGTGCTGTGCCGACTCGAGCTTGCCGATCCCGCGCGAGTCGGCGACGCAGCAGGCGACCCGGCTCGCGAGGGCCGCCTCACGTCGATCGCCGCGGACCCCGACGGCGACTCATACCTGGCGCTCGCCGTCGTGCACCGACGCGACGCAGCCGAGGGGACCATCGAGGTGCGCACGTCCACCGGCACGCAGCTGGCGAGGGTGCTCGAGGACCCTTCACTACGCTCTCAACGTGGCGACGCGTCTTGACACGATCCTCGCGTACCACCGCGAGCGTGCGGCTCGCGACGAGCGCGACCTCGACGCGCTGCTGAAGCGCGCGGGGCGAGCGATCGTGCCGCCCTCGCTGCTCACCGCCCTGGTGCGCCCCGACCGAGCAGAGATCCGCGTGATCGCCGAGGTCAAGCGCCGCTCGCCGAGCGCCGGGGTCCTCCGCGAGAACCTCCACGTGGGGGATTTCGCCGCTGCCTACGACGAGGGCGGCGCCGCGGCGATCTCGGTCCTCACCGACGAGCCCCATTTCGGCGGTCAGCTGAACGACATCGCCATCGTCCGCGACGCGACGACGCTTCCCGTGCTGCGCAAGGACTTCACAGTGTGTGCCCAGGACGTCTGCGACGCCCGGCTCATGGGCGCGAGCGCGGTGCTGCTCATCGTCGCCGCGCTCTCGCGCGCCGAGCTGCGCTCGCTGTTCGAGATCGCGACGGCCCTCGGGCTGACCTCGCTCGTCGAGGTCCACGACGCGAGGGAGCAGGCGCTCGCGCTCGCGCTCGGTGCGCTCGTCGTCGGGGTGAACCAGCGCGACCTCACCACCTTCGAGGTCGATCCGGAGCGCGCGGCGGCGCTCGCGTCGAACTTCCCCTCTGACGTGGTGACCGTGGCCGAGTCCGGCATCCGCGACGCGCGCGACGCCCGACGGTTCGCGGAGCTCGGCTACGACGCGATCCTCGTCGGCGAGGCGTTCGTCCGGGCAGCCGACCCGGCCCGCGCGGTGGCGGACTTCCGCGAGGCAAGCGTGAGCGGGGCGGCGGCATGATCCCCACGGACCGGTTCTTCGTCAAGATCTGCGGCGTCACGACGGAAGAGGACGCGCTGCTCGCCGTCGGGCTCGGGGCCTCGGCAATCGGGTTCATCCTCGCCCCGTCACCGCGGCAGCTCGCGGCGTCAAAGGTGGCCGACATCGTGAAGCGCCTGCCCGCTGACACCATCTCGATCGGCGTGTTCCGCGACGAGGCCCCCCAGCGCGTCGTCGACATCGTGAATCACGCGGGGCTCTCGGGCGCCCAGCTGCACGGTCACGAGACACCCGCGTCGACCCAGTACGTGCGAGAGCGGATCGGGCTGGTGATCAAGGCATTCCCGGCGGGCAGCCCTCGCCTGAAGGAGGCCGACGACTTCGGGGCGGACCTCGTCCTTGTGGACGCGCCGACGCCGGGCAGCGGCAGGCTCGTCGACTTCTCGGTGCTCGAGGGGCTCGGCGACGCCTCGCGGCTCGTGCTCGCGGGCGGGCTGACGCCCGAGAACGTCACCGAGGCGATCCACCGCGTCGCACCCTTCGGCGTCGACGTCGCGACGGGCGTCGAGGCCTCGCCCGGCATCAAGGACCCGAGAAAGGTCGCCGCATTCATCGCGGCGGCTCGAGCGGCCGCACCGGTGCGGCCCGAGGAGCCTGAGGAGCCCTTCGACTGGCGCTATCGGTGAGCCCGATGCTCGAGCCAAGCGCCAGCGGGCGGTTCGGCGAGTTCGGCGGGACCTTCGTCCCCGAGGTCCTTGTCCCGGTGTGCGCGGATCTCGAGGCGGCATTCCGCGACGCGTGGGCGGACCCGTCGTTCCGGGCCGAGTACCTCCGCGTCCTGGCCGAGTTCGGCGGTCGGCCCACGCCGCTCACCTCGTGCGAGCGGCTCAGCGACTCGTTGGGGGTGCGCGTGCTCTTGAAGCGCGAGGACCTCTTGCACACCGGCTCGCACAAGCTGAACAACGTCGTCGGTCAGGGCCTGCTCACGAAGCGGATGGGCAAGACCCGCCTTATCGCCGAGACGGGCGCGGGCCAGCACGGCGTCGCGACCGCCACGGCCGCCGCCCTCTTCGGCCTCGAGTGCACGGTGTTCATGGGCGAGGTCGACACGCATCGCCAGGCCCTGAACGTCTTTCGAATGGAGCTGCTCGGTGCCACGGTCGTCACGGTCACGTCAGGGAGCCGGACCCTGAAGGACGCCGTCAACGAGGCGATGCGCGAATGGGTCACGTGCGTCGACGACACGCACTACTGCCTCGGCTCAGCAATGGGCCCGCACCCGTTCCCCTGGATGGTCCGGGAGTTCCAGCGCGTGATCGGCGAGGAGGCGAGGAGCCAGCTTGACGCTCGCGGCCTCAAGATCCCAGAGGTCGTCGTCGCCTGCGTGGGCGGTGGTTCCAACGCCATCGGGCTCTTCAGCGGGTTCGTCGACACCGACGCGCGACTTGTCGGCGTCGAGGCGAGGGGAGGGGCAGCGATCGGCGCCGGAAGGCCGGGCGTGCTCCACGGGATGCGCTCCCAGCTCCTCCAAGACGACGTCGGCCAGATCCTGGAGGCCCACTCGATCTCCGCTGGCCTCGACTACCCAGGCGTCGGCCCCGAGCACGCGTACCTCGCTGCGACCGGGCGCGCGGAGTACCCGTCGGCCGACGACGAGGAGGTCCTCGACGCCGTCGGCCGACTCGCGCGGACGGAGGGCATCATTGCGGCACTTGAGCCCGCGCACGCAGTCGCGTGGCTCCTGCGCGAGGCCGGGCGCTCCATCCCACTCGGCGCGACGGTCCTCCTCGGGCTCTCCGGGCGTGGCGACAAGGACATGGCGCACGTCGCCGCCCTCCTCGCGGCACGGCGGTGACCGCGCCCCTCGGCGCCACGCTCGCTGCGCACCGCGACGCCGGGCGCAAGCTCGTCATCGCCTACGTGATGGCGGGCAGCACGCCGACCTGGCTCGAGACCGTCGAGGCCATCGTGGCGGCGGGGGCCGACGCCCTCGAGATCGGCCTGCCGTTCTCGGACCCCATCATCGACGGCCCGGTGATCCAGGCCGCCGCGACCGCGGCGATCGAGGCGGGCACCACGTTCGACTCCGTCGTCGCCGAGCTGTCCTCGCGGCGGCTCGGCGTGCCCCTGGTCGCGATGACCTACGCGAACATCGTGCTCAGCCGCGGCTACGACCTCTCGGCGCGCTACCTCGTCGAGGCGGGCTGCTCGGGCGCGATCATCGCGGACCTCTCCTTGGAAGAGCTCGACGACTGGCAGCGCGCAGCCGGGGCCCACGACCTCGAGACGGTGCTGCTCGCCGCCCCCTCCACGCCACCTGCGAGGCTCGACGCGATCTGCGCGCGTGCCCAGGGCTTCCTCTATGCGGTGGGCCGGATGGCGACGACCGGCGAGACAGCCGAGCTCGACCCCCAGGGCGTCGAGCTTGTAGCTCGGCTGCGGCCGCGCACGGACCTGCCGATCTGCCTCGGCATCGGCGTGTCGACGCCCGAGCACGCAGCCAGCGCGTGCGCGGTCGCTGACGGTGTCGTGGTCGGCTCTGCGATCGTGCGACGCATGCTCGAAGAGTCGAGCCCCCAGGAGCTCGGGACCTTTGTGGGCTCGCTGCGCGCGGCGCTCGAGGGCTAGAGCGCCCCGACGATCAGCGTGCCGTTGTGGCCGCCGAAGCCGAAGGAATTGGACAGCACCACGCGGCGCTCGATCGTCCTCGGGGTGCCGAGCACGACGTCGAGATCGAGGGCTGGGTCGACCTCGCTCGTGCCCGCCGTCGGCGGGATGACCCCATGTGCGACGGTGAGGACCGAGACGACCGCCTCGATCGCTCCCGCGGCGCCCAGGCTGTGGCCGAGGTAACCCTTGACCGACGTGACTGGGGGCACGCCGTTGGTGAAGACCGCGTGCAGCGCCTTGGCCTCGGCGAGGTCGTTGAGCGGGGTCGACGTCCCGTGGGCGTTCACGTGGCCGACGTCGGCCGGCGAGCACGACGCGTCCTCCAACGCGAGCTCGATGCACGAGATCGCACCGGTCGAGCCCGGGTCGGGCGCGGTGATGTGGTACGCGTCCGCGGTGCTCGCGCCGCCGAGGACCTCGGCGTAGATGGTGGCACCGCGGGCCGTCGCGTGGTCCAAGGACTCGAGCACGAGCGCCCCACCGCCCTCGCCGAGGACGAAGCCGTCGCGCGCGACGTCGAATGGTCGCGAGACCCCGGTCCTCGAGAGCGCGGTCATGTTGCGGAAGCCCGCGAAGGCGATCTGCTCGGTCGCCGACTCGCCACCGCCAGTGAGCATGACGTCGCAGCGCCCCTGGGCGATCAGCCGGGCCGCGTCGATCACCGCGTGGGTCCCCGCCGCACACGCAGTCGTCACGGTCTGGCACGGACCGCGCATCCCGAAGCGCAGCGACACCGCCGCCGCGCCTGCATTCGGCATGAGCATGGGGATGAAGAAAGGCGAGACGCGATCGGGGCCGCGCTCGCGAAGGACGTTCAGCTGCTCGATCATCGAGGAGATCCCTCCGACCCCGGTCGCGAACAGCACGCCGGCACGTCCTGGATCGGCGAACTCAAGGTTCGCGTCTCGGTGCGCCTCGATCGCCGCGGCCAGCGTGTACTGCGAGAAGCGGTCGAGACGCCGGGCCTCCTTCACGCCGAACAGCGAGTCGGGGTCGAACTGGCGAACGAGCGCGGACTCGGGCGCGACGCCCTCGCACAGCACCTTGAACAAGACGTCAGCGCCAAGGCCGGCGGCCGTCACCGCGCCCACGCCGGTGACGACCACCCTGCGGCCCTCGACGGGTCCATCGGGACCCGTGGCGACGCGCATCAGAGCTTGGAGGTCACCATGTTGAAAGCCTCGCCGACCGTCGAGATACCCTCGAGCTCGGTCTCGTCGACCTCGATGTCGAAGGCCTCCTCGAGCGCCATCACGAGCTCCACGAGGTCGAGGCTGTCCGCGTCGAGGTCGTCGGCGAACGACGCGGAGGTGACCACCTTGTCCTCGGGCACCGCGAGCACCTCGACGGCGCAGGCCTGGAACTTCGAAAACGCCTCATCGCGATCCACGGATCCTCCTCGTTGTCGTTCCTACCGTAGTTGGGGGGTAGTGGGTCAGTTTCACCCTGCGCGGACCTAGGCCCGCTGGGCTCTACCAGCCCACAGCACGTTTCGGGCGGCGTTGATGTCGGCGTGAGCCTCATAACCGCACGCCGTGCATCTGAACAACGCCTGTGATCGCCGGCTCGCCTCGTCGGTGTGCTCGCATCTCGAGCACCGCTGCGAGGTGAACTGGGGTGCGACGACACGTAGCTCGCGACCAGCGTCTTCCGCTTTGTACGCGAGCATCCGTGCCAGCTCACCCCATCCGGCATCCTGTATCGATCGATTGAGCCCTGACTTCGCTTTTGCCCCATTGGGCTCATAGGTGCCATCCAGGAAAGGGCGAGGCTTCGGGCGACGCACCATGGAGGCGATCTTCAAGTTCTCGAGGACGATCAGGTCGTAGTCGTTGACCAATTGGCGCGAGACCTTGTGAGCGAGGTCCCGACGCTGGTTTCGGACCGTGCGGTGGTGCTCGGCCACTCGCTCGACGGCTCGCCGACGACGGTTCGAGCCCTTGCGCTTCAGCTTGAGGTCGCGCTGGGCCTTGGCGAGCGAGGCCGCGGCGTTGCGTCCGAAGCGAGGACCCACGACGAGCTCCCCGTCGGAGGTGGCCACGAGGTTGACGACGCCGAGGTCGATGCCGACCTCGCGGCCAGTCGGAGCCAGCGGGGTCGGCTCGACGCCCACGCAGCGGATCGAGACGAACCAGCGCCGACCCTCTCGCTTGACGGTGATGGCCTTGGGCGTGCCCCGGACCGCGCGGTGCAGGTGGACCTTGACGTCGCCGATCCCGTAGAGGTAGAGCCGGCACTCCAGCCTTTGGTGTCCTCCCACTGCAGCGAGTCGAACCGGGATCTCGTCTTGTATCGGGGATACCCGGGCTTCTCGCCGCGCCTGCAGCGCTCGTAGAAGGCGGTGAACGCCCGATCCAGGCGCGTGAGCTTGCCTCTGGACATCGTCACGCCGCACTCGAGGACCTCTGGTCGGACCTCGCGGAGCTCTGTCAGGGTTCGGCACTGCGTGAAGAAACTCACTGATCGGCGCTCCCAGCGCCGCGCGCCCCGGCGCTCCTCGAGTGCCGCGTTGTAAAGCTCGCACTGCAGTCGCAGGGCGCGATCGAACGCGTTTGCTTGCTTGACGGTCGGATAGATCCGTAGCGATAGGACCGACACTGGCTCACTCATCCAGTGTTGGGAATGGGTGCGACATGGTAAAACTGACCCACCACCAGTTAGGGCGAGCGCCGCGGTCGCTGCGTCCGCGGACCCGCGAGCGCCATCACAGTCCCATCGCGAGCCCGCCGTCGACCGGCACCACGGCCCCGGTCACGTAGGCCGCGTCCGGCGACGCGAGGAAGCCGACGACCCCGGCAATCTCGGCTGGCGACGCGACCCGGCCAAGCGGCACCTGTGCGGCGAGGAGCTCGAGTCGATCGGCGTCCATCGCCTGGGTCATTTCGGTGTCGACGAGCCCCGGGGCGACGACGTTGACCGTCACGCCCCGCGAGGCGACCTCGCGTGCCAAGGCACGAGCGAGTCCCACGAGGCCCGCCTTGGAAGCGGCGTAGTTCGCCTGGCCGGGCAGCCCCACGAACGCACCGACCGAGCTCACGAGGACGATCCGTCCTGCGTGGGCGCGAACCATGCGGCGCATCGCGCGGCGCGCGCAGAAAAAGGCACCAGAGAGGTTCACGTCGAGCACCCGCTGCCAGGCGTCGTCGCTCATGCGCAGGGTCAGCTGGTCCTGGGTGATGCCCGCGTTGCAGACGAGCACCTCGCAGCCACCGAGCCCGGCCTCGACCTCGTCGAAGGCGGCGTCGACGGCGCGCGAGTCTGCGACGTCGCAGGTCGCGACGAGGGCCGCGCCCGGCACCATCGCCCCGCTCGACGAGAGTCCCGCGACCCGGTCGCCACGCTCGGCGAACCACTGCGCGCACGCGAGGCCGATGCCCCTGCTCGCGCCGGTGACCACGACCACCCGATCCTTGCTCACGACGGCAACCCGATGCCCTCGAGGTCACCGGGCTCGCCGACGCTGCGCACCTCGACGTCCTCGCGGATGCGCCTGACCAGACCCTGGAGCACCTTGCCGGGACCGCACTCGACGATCGTCGAGCCGCTCGGGAGGGCCCGGACGCAGGCATCGAAGCGAACCCGCGCGGTCAGCTGGCGGCGTAGCAGCGACGGCCACTGCGACGGGTCGGGATGCACGGCGCCGTCCACGTTGGCGACGACCTGTGCGTGCCCATGCTGGAAGCTCGCCTGGTCGAGCAGCGGTCCGAAGGACTCGACCGCCGGGGTCATGAGCGCGGTGTGGAAGGCGCCGCCCACCTTGAGCGGGATCGCCCGGCGAAAGCCCAGCTCCCTCGCCTGATCGGCGAACCGAACCAGCGCGTCGTGCGCCCCGCCGAAGACGATCTGGCCGGGCCCGTTGACGTTCGCCACAAAGAGCCCCGGGACTACCTCGCACGCCTTGTCCGCCATCCCCTCGTCGCCCCCGATCGCCGCCACCAGCCCGCCGGGCCGGGCGAGCGCGGCCGCCTGCATCGCGCGGCCCCTCGCGGTGACCAAACGGGTGCCGTCCGCTCGATCGAGGACGCCCGCGGCAACGAGTGCCGTGTACTCCCCGAGGCTGTGCCCGATCGCCCAGCCGGCCCGATCCGCCAGACCCGTCGCGTCGAGGATGCACAACGAGAGCGCGTAGGTCGCGATCTGCGCGTTGTCCGTGGACACGAGCTCGTCCTCAGACCCCGAGACAAGCAACTCGCCCACCGCGACGCCCGACGTCGTCGCCACCTCGTCGACCACCAGGAACGAGGGGTGCCCGCGCCACGGAACCCCGACGCCGACGGACAGCGAACCCTGTCCGGGGAACGCGAGGACGAGGTCGTGCTCAGACATCCGAGCAGTGTGGCACGGCGAAACGGCCGTCTCATCGACCCCGTCACCGGCGCCCCGATAAGTACTGGCTGCGCAATTTGTGCGTGAAGGATCGTCGAATTGAGGAGATGTGGTCTGGGTATCAGCGAAAGTGACCGCGTGTGGGGGTACTTTCACCTCAGATGATCAGGTCAATGGAGCGTTGGGGGAGTGCGGTTCCGTCGAACGGTCCGAGGACGCCGCTCATGGGTTGCAAGCAGTGGGCGGACTCGGACGAGATGACCCTCCGCCGCGAGATGTGCACGAAGCAATAGGGAGGGCGCTATGAATCGTCAACACACCGGCAAGCGTGCAGCGTCACGCCGGGTCCTTCGAGGTGGCATTGCCGTGCTGGCAGTAGGGCTCGTGCTCGCGGCATGCGGGAGCTCGGGATCGAGCTCACCCAAGAAAGGTGGCGACATCTACTTCGCAGAAGGTGCGGGCGCCAGCCCGAACTACATCTTCCCGTACATGGGCTGTGCCTACTTCTCGGTCTCGAACATCAACCAGTTCCAGTTCGAGATGTACCGGCCGCTGTACTGGTTCGGCCTCGCGGCCTCGACGGCCGTGCAGTACCCGCTGTCCTCGGCCGACGCGCCGGTCTTCAGCAGCGGCAACAAGACCATCACGATGACCATGAAGAACTGGAAGTTCTCTGATGGCACGACGGTGAACGCCGAGTCGGTCATGTTCTTCCTCAATATGTACAAGGCGGATCCGACGTCATACTGCGGCTACAACAAGGGATTCGGGATCCCCGACCAGGTCGCGAGCGCGACGGGGACCGGGAACACGGTCACGCTGCACTTCAAGGCAGCCGTGAGCCCCAACTGGATCCTGTACAACTACCTGTCCGAGCTGTCGCCGATGCCCGAGGCCTGGGACAAGACGTCCGCGTCGGCGCTGGCTGGGTCCGGCGGCTGCGCGGCCGGGACGTGGGGCGCGGTTGCGACGGACACCAAGTGCAAGGCAGTCGAGAAGTTCCTCGACGCCCAGGCGCTCAAGATCTCGACCTACACGAATCCCATGTGGCAGACGGTCGACGGGCCCTGGAAGCTCCACTCCTTCGACGCCCTGGGCGACGCGACGCTGGTGCCCAACAAGACGTACTCGGGCCCACAGAAGGCGCTCGTGAACGCGGTGTACCTGCGGTCATTCACGACCGCGGCGGCCGAGGAGTCCGAGCTGTACTCGAACAAGCTGACCATCGGGTTCGTCGACCCGTCGGTGCTCCCCGGGCCTGCCCCGAGCATCGGGGCCGTCGGCCCGAACGTGCCGATCCTCAAGGGCAAGTACAACCTCGTGACCGGCACGCCGTGGTCCTTCAACTACTCGCCGATCAACTTCTCGTCGAAGGACCCGAAGTCCGCGGAGCTGAAGCAGCTGTACGTCCGCCAGGCGCTCCAGGAGTCGATCAACCAGGCAAGCATCGTCAAGTCGGTCGACAAGAACTACGGCGTCATCACCTGCAGCCCGATCCCGCCGAACACGCCGACGTCGATCTCCGCGACGGTGCCCTGCGCATACGCGTACAACCTGACCCAGGCCAAGCAGCTCCTCACGGATCATGGTTGGTCGGTGCAGGGCGGGGTCCAGACGTGCACGCGCCCAGGCTCCTCGCCGACGGAGTGCGGGGCCGGCATCTCCTCGGGTGCCACGCTGAGCTTCGCCATCATCTGGGCGAGCGGCATCCCATCGCTCGATGAGACGCTCAACGCCGAGATCTCCGCGTGGCAGTCGATCGGGATCGCGGTCAGCCACACAACCGGCTCGTTCGACAACGTCGTCGCCCAGTGCGACGGCGGGTCCTTCCAGCTGTGCATGTGGGGAGCGGGCTGGATCTACGCGCCTGACTACTACCCCTCGGGCGAGACCCTCTTCACGCCTGGTGGCAGCTTCAACCCCGGTGCCTACAGCGACTCGCAGATGAACTCCCTCGTACAGCAGTCGGTGAGCGAGGACGTGCCCCTCACGTCGTACGGCAACTACGCGGCAAAGCAGCTCCCCGTGCTGTGGGAGCCCAACACCACCGCAACCGCCGAGTTCGCCGTCAACCTCAAGGGCGTCACGCCGCTCAATCCGCTGCAGAACTTCATGCCGGAGTACTACCACTACTAGGTCGATGGCCCGCACCTCTAAGGCAGAGGGGGTGCGGGCCTCGTCCGATCCGCTGACACTGGCGCGGCGGCGCATCGTCGCCAGCGCCTGTCCACGCGCCCGCGCCACACGCACTGGCGTCGCTGGTTTCGCTCCTCACGACACGCCGCCGCGCCCTCGCGTAAGTACGCTTCGCTGATGCTCGCCTACCTGATTCGTAGGCTTCTGCAAGGGCTCTTTGTGCTCGTCGCCGTCATCTGGTTCACGTTCACCCTGTCGTACTTCCAGCCCCTAGGGGCCAAGGCGCCCGCGTACTTCCTCTGTGGCACGCACCAGACGGCGGCGTGCATCAACGGCTACGTCCAGCAGTACGGGCTTGGGAAGCCCTACCTGGTGCGATTCTGGGACTACCTGTTCGGCGTCGCGGTGCACTTCAACCTTGGTGTGTCGTTCAAACAGACCAACACCGTCTCGGGGCTACTCGGCCTATACATCCCACGTACGTTCTGGATCGCCTTCTTCGCGCTCCTCTTCGCATCGCTGATCGCCGTGCCACTTGGCATTTACCAGGCGTGGAAACGAAACTCGATCTTCGACTACGCCGCGACGGGAGCCACGTTTATCCTCTACTCGATCCCCGCATTTGTGCTCGGATTCGTCCTGCTGGACATCTTCAGCTACCACCTCAATGTGTTCCCCGCGCAGCCACCAACTGACCCGAATGCCTGGGCTATCTTCCAGGACCCCGTTGGCTTCGTGCTCCCCGTCGCGACGCTGACGGCACTGTCCATTGCAGGCATGAGCAGGTTCATGCGCTCCCAGGTGCTCGACGTTCTGGTCCAGGACTACATCCGAACCGCCAGGGCAAAGGGCTGCACCTCGAGGCAGGTTCTCTTCCGCCACACGATGCGCAACGCGCTTGGGCCCATCGTGGTCATCATCGGGCTGTCGATCCCGATCCTGCTCTCGGGCGCCCTAATCGTCGAGGATCTCTTCAACTACCAGGGGCTCGGTTACGAGACGATCTACGCCTCTGGCCTCGGTGACATCTATACGGTCCTCGGCATCACGATCGTCGTCACGATCGCGACGGTCATCGGCAACCTTGCTGCCGACGTCGCCCTTGCGGTGCTCAATCCTCGTGTCCGAATCGAAGGAGCATCTCGGTGACGCCCAAGCTCCCACGTCGGCGGACCCCGTCGCCCACCGATCGCGCCGCGATCGACGCGGCGGCAAAGCGACTGGAGCTCGGATCCCAACCCAGTTCCCCCGGCGACGACGCCCAGGAGGTCGGGACTGCGACCGATCGTGCTCTCAACCCCGCGGTCCTGGTGCGGCCGGGCTCCATGCGGATCGACTCCGAGGTCGTCGATCCCGCGTCGCCGGCGGACCCAGAGGGAGTTGGCGGCGAAGGCAGCAACGAGTTCGCGGCCCTCTCGACATCTGCCCAGCCGGTCCCGCTGTGGCGCCAGATGCTGGAGGTCTACCTTCAGAACAAGCTCGCGATTGCCTCAACCTTCGTCCTCCTCGTCATCGTGCTCGGCTGTTTCGTGGGCCCGCACCTCTACGTCACCAACCAGACCAACGCGAACTCGATCCTGGGCGCCGTCGACAACGCTTCACCAAGCGCGGCGCACCTCTTGGGGACTGACAACCAGGGCTGGGACGAGCTCGGAAGGATCATGTACGGCGGCGAGTACTCCCTGACGCTCGGCTTCTTCGCCGGTCTGATCACGATCGTCATCGGCACCATCTACGGGATGGCGTCGGGATTCTTCGGCGGCATCACCGACGCGGTGCTGATGAGGATCATCGACGCCGCGCTCGCGATTCCCTACCTATTCCTTCTCGTGGCCCTGGTCTCCATCTTCCACAACAGCACGACGTTCCTCTTGCTCGTCATCGGGCTGACCGGCTGGTGGGGCAACTCGAGGATCATCCGGGGTGACGCGCTCGCGATTCGCGACCTCGAGTACTCCCTCGCCGCCACGTCGATGGGTGCGACGAAGGCCCATGTGATCCGACGCCACGTGTTCCCGAACTCGATCAGCAACGTGGTGACGGTCGGCACCTTCTCCATCGCCGACGCGATCCTCGCGCTCTCGGCCCTCGGCTTTATCGGATTCGGCATCCAGCAGCCAGCTGTGGACTGGGGCACGATGATGAACTTCGGCACTCAAGAGCTGATCGAGAACTACTGGTGGGAGATCTACCCGGTCGCGGTGGTCTTCGTGGTGGTGATCCTGTGCATTAACTACATCGGCGACGCGCTGCGCGATGTCTTCGAGGTGCGGCTACGCCAGCGCTAGGCGCCCGCGGTCGAGCCGCCGCCGCTGGCTCGAATCTCGACGCCGGTATGCAGCGGGAAGTGACACGCTGCGACGTGCGTGGGGCCGTAGGAGACCAACGCTGGCTCCTGCTCGGCGCACACGTCCTGGGCGCGCGGGCACCTCGTGCGGAACCTACAGCCCGATGGAGGATCTGCCGCGCTCGGAAGCTCGCCTCGTACTGTCACCTCGCGCGTCTTGCGCGGGGCGTCAGGATCTGGGGTGGGCACTGCGTCGAGGAGACCCTGGGTGTAGGGGTGCACGGGAGTTCGGAACACGGACTCGGCGTCGCCAACCTCCACCAGCTTCCCGAGGTACATGACGCCGATGGTGTCAGCCATGTAGTACACGACCGCAAGATCGTGCGACACCATGATGTACGACAACCCATAGTCGCGCTGGAGCTGCTTCATCAGGTTCAAGATCTGTGCCTGGATCGACACGTCGAGCGCGGACACGGGCTCGTCGGCGACGATGAGCTTGGGGCTGAGCGCGAGTGCGCGTGCGAGCCCGATGCGCTGACGCTGGCCGCCGGAGAACTCATGGGGGTGGCGCTCACCCGCGCGCGGGTCGAGGCCGACCGAGGCCAGGAGCTCCTCGACTCGTGCGATGGTCTCCTTCTTCGTGCCCATGTGCTGGACCTGTAGGGGCTCTCGGATGATCTCTCGGACCCGCATCCTCGGATTCAGTGACGAGTAGGGATCCTGGAACATCATCTGGCGGTCGCGCCTCGAGTGCCGGGCAGCCCGTGCCGACATCCGCGCGACGTCCTCGCCGAGAAAGACGATCGAGCCCTTGCCCGCCCGTTCGATGCCGACGATGAGCCGGCCGATGGTCGTCTTGCCGCAGCCTGACTCGCCGACGAGGCCAAACGTCTCGCCCTCGCGAACCGTGAACGAGACGCCGGACACCGCATGGATCGCCCCCGCCCTGCGCTTGAGCAGGCCCCTGCGGATGGGGAACTCCTTCACGAGCGAGTCGACCCGGAGAAGCTCCGCGCGCGCCGCGAGGTCCTGGGCCTTGGTCGGCTCGACCAAGGCCTCCGGCGGCTCGGCGGGTCCGTCGACGGGATGGAAGCACGCGTAGAGGTGACCGTCGCCAGCCTCGTCGACCAGCGGCGGATCCTCGACGCGGCAGCGATCCAACACGTTCGTGCACCGTGGCGCGAACCGACAGCCGACTAGGTTCTCCGACAGGTCCGGGGGGAGCCCTGGGATGTGGCGCAGCGTGACCTTCGTCGCGTGCTCGAGCCGCGGCACCGAGGCGAGGAGTGCTTGGGTGTAGGGGTGCCGCATCGTCCTGAACAGCGTCCTCGTCGTGGCCTCCTCGGCCTTCTTGCCCGCGTACATCACGACCACGCGGTCGGCGCGGCTCGCGATCACGCCCATGTCGTGGGTGATGAGGATGACCGACATCCCGAGGTTCTCGCGAAGCTGGTCGAAGATGTCGAGGATCTGTGCCTGGATCGTGACGTCGAGCGCGGTCGTGGGCTCGTCGGCGATGAGCAGCTTCGGCTCGCAGACGAGACCCATTGCGATGATGACGCGCTGGCGGAGGCCGCCCGACAGCTCGAAGGGGTACTGGCGCACCCGCTCTTTCGGTCGAGGCATCTCGACCATCTCGAGAACCTCGATGGCGCGCTTCTCGGCGTCTGCGACCGACGCACCGCGGTGGATGCGAAATCCCTCCCCGATCTGGCGCCCGATCTTCGTCGTGGGGTTGAGCGCCGTCAGCGGGTCCTGGGGGATGAGCGCGATGTCGTTGCCGCGAACATGTCGCAACTGCTCTTCGGGCAGCGCGGCGAGGTCCGTGCCGTCGAGCAGGATTCGACCACCCGTGATGCGCCCATTGCCCGCCAGGAGCCCCATGATGGCCATGCCGGTCGTTGTCTTGCCGCAGCCTGACTCGCCGACGATACCGAGGCACTCGCCGTTCTCGATCGAGAAACTCGGGCCGTCGACGGCAGTGACGGATCCCCCGCGCATCTTGAACTGCACCCGCAGCTCGTCGACGGTGAGAAGCGGCGGCACTTCGCCAAACCCTACCCCCGAGGGTGGTAATTGGAATGGAGGGTCACGGCGACGCGGCGGGTCTGCTAGGTGTGGCGCAGTGCGAACTGTGACCGTGCCCGGAGCGGGACTCGAACCCGCACGCCCCGAAGGACTGGGGCTTTTGAGGCCCCCGCGTCTGCCTATTCCGCCATCCGGGCTGCGGCGGCATCGTACAAGCGCGCCGTCGTGACGGCGTTCACGCTCTTCCAAGCGAGCCTCGAGCTCGCCACGAGCATCCCTGCGGCCGATCGGGTGCACGACTCGCGTCCGTCGCTCTTCCTTCGGGTGATCGACGACGACGCGGAGGGCTGGTCCGAGTGCCCCGCGGCGGTCGAACCCGGCGTCGATCCGACTGCCGATGAGCTCGTCGCCGCGCTCGGCGCGCTCCTCGAGGCCGCTGACACAGGACACGCCGGCGTCGAGCGCGGCGCGGTCGCGGGCGCATCCCGGGCACGTCACGCGGTCAAGGTCGCCCGCTCCTTTCTCGCTGCGGCGTACCTCGACCTCGGCCTGCGCCGCGAGCAGCGCTCCCTCACCGCCGCGCTCGGCGTCGTGGCGAGCGACGTCGGCTTCGCCGGGGTGATCGGGATCGAGGCGCCCTCGCGCGCACGCGCGCATGCACGAGAGCTGGTCGAGCTCGGCGCGAGCCGCCTCCGGGTCAAGGTGTCGCCGCTCGTCAGCACCGAGGCGCTTGAGGCAGTGCTCGACGCCACAGACGTCCCCGTCGTCGCCGACGCCAACGGCTCGTTCGAGCCGGTCACGAACCAGCGCGAGCTCGACGCGCTGCTGGCGCTCCCCCTCGCGTGGCTCGAGCAGCCCTTTGCACAGGATCGCCTCGAGCACACCGCCGCGCTCGCGTCTCGCACGACCGTGCCGATCGGGCTGGACGAGTCGGCATCCTCGCTCGAGGCCATTCGCGAGTCGGCGCGGCTTGGCGCCGCGCGCGTCATCTGTCTGAAGCCCTTCCGCTTCGGCATCCCCGGCGCCCTCGAGGCACGGCGCGTGGCAGCGTCCCTTGGTCTCCGCACCTACGTCGGCGGCTACTTCGAAGCTGGCCTCGGCCGCTCGGTCCTGGCCTCGCTCGCAGCCCTGGACGACGACCTCGACGGCGACGTCGTGGCCCCGTGCACGTACCTGACTTCGGATCCCTGTGCGCTCCCCGGGCCGACGGCAGGTCGCCAGCCCCTGCATGTCACCCCTGGTTGCGGGCCCATCCCAACTGTCGAGCGGATGGCGGTGCGACTCGAGCGGACTGCCAGTGAACCACCGACGCGCCGGTCGTAGTATGCGGCCGTGCGACAGGCGGCCCTTGAGCGACGGATCCGCGAGCTGCAGCTGCGCGTGCGCACTGCACGCGATGAGCTCGCGATCCTCGTCGAGCAGATCGACACGCTCGCCGAGGACTCCGACGAGGCTCGGGTTCGCTGGCTCGTTGCCGAGACGCCGCTCTCCGAGAAGGAGTCCTCGGACGCCCACCGGCACCTCGAGCTCGCACGCCGCGCCGCGGCGACACTGCGCACGGAGATCGACCAGTGCGTCGCGGACCGGGACCGGTACCTCAACGAGCTCTCCGTACCCGCGCGCAAGTGAGCTTGCTCCTCTAGCGTCCCCCAGGTGACGAAGCGAGCGACAGCCCCTACCGCCGACGGCCCGCTGCTCCTGCTCGACGGGATGTCCCTCGCGTTCCGGGCCTTTTTCGCCCTGCCGCCCGAGATGAAGACCAAGGACGGCGTGGTCACCAACGCCGCTTATGGCTTCATGTCGATGCTCTCGCTGCTCGTGCGCGACCACATACCCTCGGGGGTCGCTGTCGCGTTCGACCTGCCCGGGGCCACGTTCCGCGACGAGATCGTGACGGCGTACAAGGGCGGCCGCGACGCGACCCCGCCCGAGCTCGAGCCGCAGTTCGGGATCATCATCGACCTGCTCGGAGCCCTCGCGATCCCCGTCGTGACCAAGGCGAGCTACGAGGCCGACGACGTCCTCGCGACGCTCGCCACCCTCGCGCGAGACGAGGGACGCGACGTGATCGTGGTCACCGGGGACCGCGACTGCTTCCAGCTCGTCGAGGACCCCCACGTCCGCGTGCTCTACAACAAGCGCGGGGTGTCGGAGTACTCGCTCTACGACGAGGCCGGCATCATCGAGCGCACCGGCGTCGAGCCGCGCCGCTACGCGTTGCTCGCCGCGCTGCGCGGCGACCCGTCCGACAACCTCCCCGGCGTGCCCGGCGTCGGCGAGAAGACCGCCGCCAAGCTCCTCGCCCAGTTCGCGGGCTTCGAGGAGCTCTTCGACGGGCTCGGCCAGCTCACCCCCAAGCTCCGCGAGTCCCTGGCCGCGAACGAGGAGCTCGCACGCCGCAACGCCGCGGTGATGGTGCTCGTCCGCGATCTCGACCTCGAGGTCGATCCCGCCGAGCTCACCTTGGGCGGCTGGCACCGCGAGCACAGCCGCGCCGCCTTCGAGGCCGTCGAGATGAATGCCCAGTGGACCCGCCTCGAGGTCCTGCTCGACGAGGGGCTCTTCGGCCCGAGCGCGGACGGCGACGCCGCACCGGTCGTCCACGCGTCGCGGCTCGTCGGGTTCAAGCCCTCCGACGACGCGGCCGCCCTCGTCGCAGCCGCGGTCAAGCACTCGACGCCCGTCATCGTCGAGGCCCTGCTCGACGGCGAGCGGATCGACACGCTCGTGGTCGCCGACGCCTCGACGTCGACGGCTGCGACCGTCGACACAGCGACCCCCGAGGGCGAGGCCGTGCTGCGCGCGCTCGCCGAGTCGAGCGTCACGGGCCACGACGTGAAGGCCCTGTGGCGCGCCGCGCTCCGTCGAGGGATCGACCTCGGCGTCCCAGGCGAGGACACCGCCATCGCCGCGTACCTGCTCGACTCGAGCAGCGGGCGCTACCGGCTCGAGGAGGTCTTCACGGATGCGTCCGGCGACGTCGCCCCCTGGATCGCGACGGCGGGGCCCGCGACGCTCATGGACGATCCCGACGTCGCCGACGAGGAGCTGCGCGAGCGTGCCGCCGCGATCGCCGTGATCAGCGAGACCTTCGCCCCGCGCCTCCACGAGCCGGTCCAACAGGCGCTCTACGGGGGGATGGAGCTGCCCTTGCTGCGGGTCCTCGCGCGCATGGAGGACCGGGGCATCACCGTCGACGCCGTGGTGCTGCGCGGCATCGCCGAAGAGCTCCGCGCCGAGGCGGCATCGCTCGAAGCGGCGATCCACGCCGCGGTGGGCCATGAGTTCCAGGTCAACTCGACCAAGCAGCTCCAGGTCGTCCTATACGACGAGCTCGGGCTCACCAAGGGGCGGAAGACAAAGACGGGCTTCTCGACGGACGCCGCGACCCTCGAGGCGCTGCGCGGCGAGCACGAGGTCGTCGACATGCTGCTGCGCTTCCGGGAGGTCGACAAGCTCCGCAGCACCTACGGCGAGTCGCTCGCCGCCGAGGTGCGCCCGGACGGCCGGATCCACGCGACGTTCCGACAGACGGTCGCGCGCACCGGGCGGCTGAGCTCCGAGCAGCCGAACCTGCATAACATCCCCACGCGCACCGAGGACGGCCGGCGCTTCCGGCGCGCGTTCCTGCCCGAGGAGGGCTGGTCGCTCCTCGTCGCGGACTACGACCAGATCGAGCTGCGCGTGATCGCGCACCTGTCCGGCGACGAGGGGCTGTGCGCCGCGTTCAGCGGGGACCGAGACGTCCACCGATTCATCGCGGGCGTCGTCTTCGGGATCGCGCCCGAGGAGGTCAGCCACGACCAGCGCGAGCGCGCCAAGGCCGTGTCCTACGGCCTCGCCTACGGCATGGAGGCCTACGGGCTCGCCCGCCGCTTCGGCACGTCGGTGGGGGAGGCCAAGTCCCTCATGGACCAGTACTTCGAGGCGTTCCCCGGGGTGCGCTCGTTCATGGACGAGACCGTCGCCAAGGCACGCGTCGACGGCTGCACCTCGACGCTCTTCGGACGGCTGCGGTACCTGCCCGAACTGGTCGAGGGCACCGGAGCGGCGCGCGCGGCGGCCGAGCGCCAGGCCATGAACGCCGGGACCCAGGGCACCGCCGCGGACATCTTCAAGCTCGCGCTCGTGCGCCTCGACGGCGCGCTCGACGACCAGGGGCTCGAGGCGCGGATCGTCCTCCAGGTCCACGACGAGGTCCTTGTCGAGGCGCCGGCGGCGGAGCGCGACACGGTCACGGCCGTCGCCATCGAGGCGCTCGAGCACGTCGTCGACCTACGCGTGCCCCTCAAGGTCTCCTACGGGTGGGGCGGGTCGTGGGCCGAGGCCAAGGGCTGACGCTCGTCGTCCGACACAACTGAGCGGGGCGGGGTCGTCGTGCAGGGGTACTGGTAGCGTGGCGTGCCGGGTCGGCGCCGGTGACCCGCATCCAACCCTCCAGCGGACCCCGGTGCGGTCACGTGCGTGAAAGCGAGTCCTGAATGTCCGAGTCGACCAGCCTGCTGTCCTCCGAGCCAATGGGCACCTTCAACGAGGACGGCACCTACGTCCCTCGCCCCGTCACCTTCGACGACCTCTCCGAAGGCGACCTCGAAGCGGCGGTCGCCGGCACGATCCTGCAGTTCGAGGACGGCGACGTCGTCGAGGGCACGATCGTCAAGATCGACCGGGACGAGGTCCTGCTCGACATCGGCTTCAAGTCCGAGGGCGTCATCCCCGCGAGGGAGCTGTCCATCCGCAACGACGTCAACCCCGCCGACATCGTGTCCATGGGCGAGCACGTCGAGGCGCTCGTGCTGCAAAAAGAGGACAAGGAAGGGCGGCTGATCCTCTCCAAGAAGCGCGCGCAGTACGAGAAGGCCTGGACCACGATCGAGCAGTCCAAGGCAAAGGACGAGGTCGTGACGGGCCCCGTGATCGAGGTCGTAAAGGGCGGGCTCATCGTCGACATCGGCCTGCGTGGATTCCTCCCCGCGTCGCTCGTCGAGCTGCGCCGCGTACGTGAGCTGCAGCCCTACGTCGGTCGCGTGATCGAGGCCAAGATCATCGAGCTCGACCGCAATCGCAACAACGTCGTGCTCTCGCGGCGCGCGTGGCTCGAGGAGACCCAAAAAGAGCAACGCGGGGACTTCCTCGCCAACCTGCGTCCCGGCGAGCGCCGCCACGGCGTCATCTCCTCGGTCGTCAACTTCGGGGCGTTCGTGGACCTCGGGGGCATGGACGGACTCATCCACGTCTCCGAGCTCAGCTGGAAGCACGTCGAGCACCCGTCCTCGGTCGTCGCGGTCGGCGACGAGGTCGACGTCGAGGTCCTCGACGTCGACTTGGAAAAGGAGCGCATCTCGCTCTCGCTCAAGGCCACCCAGACCGACCCCTGGCAGGAGTTCGCCGACACGCACGAGGTTGGCCAGCTCGTGTTCGGCCGGATCACCAAGCTCGTCCCGTTCGGCGCGTTCGTCCAGGTGGGCGACGGCATCGAGGGGCTCGTGCACATCTCGGAGATGGCCGCGCACCACGTGGAGAGCCCCGAGCAGGTCGTGAACCCCGGGGACGAGCTGTGGGTCAAGATCATCGAGATCGACACCCAGCGCCGCCGGATCAGCCTCTCGATCAAGCAGGCCCTCGAGGGCGGCGAGGTCTCCGAGGAGTACCGCGAGGCGTTCGGTGCCCACGCCTACGACGACGAGGGCAACTACATCGGCACGCACGACTACTCCGACATCGAGTTCACCCCCGAGACCGAGGCGCAGGCCGCCTGGGCGGACTACGTCCAAGAAGCGGTGCACGGCCACGAGGACGATGCACCGGCGAGCGAGGACGCGGCAGAGGCGGCCGAGCCCACCGAAGCCGCAGCTCCAGAAGTCGCAGCTCCAGCAGCCGCAGCTCCAGAAGCCGCAGCGGAGGACACCGCCGAGGCCTGAGGCCCGGGGCCCTCAGGCGGCCCGGTCGCGGATCTCGACGGGGAAGTGGCAGGCCACGAGGTGGCCGGGCTCGACCTCGCGCAGCTCAGGGACCTCGGTGGCGCAGCGCTCCTCGGCTCGCGGGCACCGGGTCCTGAAGCGGCAGCCCGAAGGCGGGTTGAGCGGGCTCGGCGGCTCGCCCTGGAGCGGCGCGTGGGTCCGTGGCGCGTCGGGGTCGAGCTCGACGGCTGAGGCCAGCAGCGCGTTCGTGTAATGGTGCCGCGGCGAGCGGTAGAGCTCGTCGGCGCCCGCGACCTCGCACAGCCGGCCCAGGTACATGACCGCGACACGGTCCGAGACGTTCTTCACGACGGCGAGGTCGTGCGCGATGAACAGCACCGTGAGCCCATAGGCGGCCTTCAGGTCCTCGACGAGGTTCAGGATCTGGGCCTGGATCGAGACGTCGAGCGCCGAGACCATCTCGTCGCAGATGAGGATCTTCGGCCGCATCACGAGGGCGCGAGCGATCGAGATCCGCTGGCACTGCCCGCCGGAGAACTGTCGCGGGTAGCAGGGCGCCGCGAGCACCGGGTCGAGGCCCACGGCCTCAAGCATCTCGGTCACGATCCTCGTGCGCTCCTGGCCCTTGGCCGAGTGCCAGATGTCGAGGGGCTCGGCGACGATGTCGCGCACTCGACGGCGCGGGTTGAGCGAGGAGATCGGGTCCTGGAAGATCATCTGGAGGCGGGTGCGCTCGCGGCGGAGCACGCTCGGGCGGCAGGTCGTGAGGTCGATGTCGCCGAGGACCACCGAGCCGCTCGTCGGGGCGATGACCCGGGCGACCGCCCGGCCCGTCGTTGACTTGCCGCACCCGGACTCGCCGACCAGTCCGAGGGTCTCGCCCGCGAAGAGGTCGAAGGACACCCCCGAGACGGCCTGGACGGTGTGGCCGCCTCGCGTGAAGGAGACGTGCAAGTCCCTCACGGTGAGCAGCGGTGCGGCGGCGTCAAGCGACACTCGGGGCTCCTTGTGGATCAACGGGCGTCGAGCTGCCCCGCGGGTACCAGCAGGCATAGAAGTGATCGGGCTCCGCGGCGTCGGCGACGAGCGTCGGTGACTCCTCGCGGCACTTGTCCTGGGCATACGGGCAGCGCGCCGCGAACGAGCAGCCGAGTGGTCGGCTCACGAGGTCAGGGGGTCGCCCGTCGATCGCGGCGAGCCTGGTGTGGCTCGGATTGGCCATCCTCGGCGTCGAGTGCAGCAGGGCCTCGGTGTAGGGCATCCGAACGTTCGCGAACAGCTGGTGCGTGGGCGCGAACTCGACGGCGCGGCCCGCGTACATCACCATGATCTGATCGGTCCGCGTGGCCACGATGCCGAGGTCGTGGGTCACGAAGATCATCGCCATGTGGCGCATCCGCTGCGCCTCCGCCAACAGGTCCAGGATCTGCGCCTGGATCGTGACGTCGAGGCCCGTCGTGGGCTCGTCGGCGAGCAGCAGCTCTGGACCGCAGGCGAGCGCGATGGCGATCATCACCCGCTGGCGCATGCCGCCGCTCAGCTCGATGGGGTAGTTCCGAGCGCGCAACTCGGGAGAGGGGATACCGACTTGGGCGAGGAGCGTCACCGCCGACTGGTTGGCGACCTTCTTGCTGAGCTTCAGGTGGAGCCGCAGGGTCTCGGCGATCTGGCGCCCGATCCGGTGGACGGGGTTCAGCGACGTCATCGGGTCCTGGAAGACCATCGCGATCCTCGGTCCCCAGATCGATCGCAGCAGCGACTCTGGTGCGCCCACAAGCTCCTGGCCGTCGAAGCGAACTGACCCCGAGAGCATGGTGCCGCGACCGGGGAGAAGGCCCATGATCGACCTCGAGAGCACGGTCTTGCCAGAACCCGACTCCCCGACGATCCCGAGCGTCTCGCCACGGTTGAGGCGAAGCGAGACGCCGTCGACTGCGACCAACGGCCCCCGCGACGTCCGAATCGTTGTGCGCAGGTCCGTGACCTCGAGCAGTTCGCCGGTCGTGGGACGTTCGGTGCCAGTGTCTGGCGCGACCGCCGTGTCAGGCGCAGAGGTGCTCACAGCTTCTGCTCGCTCGTGTCGAAGCGCAGCCGTATCTGCTCGCCGGCATAGTTCAGGGCCACGAGCGTCAGGAAGAGCGCAGAGGCAGGCGCGAGAATGAAGACCAGCGTGGCGTTCAGGTCCCCTGACGCCTCGCCGATCATGTTGCCCCAGGAGGAAATGGGGATCTGGACACTTTGTCCAAGGAAGCCGAGTGCGCCCTCAGTCGTGATGATGCCCCCGAAGGTGAACACCGTGTACGCGATGAGCGCTGGGATGACGTTGGGGAAGATGTCCTTCGCGAGCACGCGCCTCGCGGTCGCGCCCTGCGATCTCGCGGCGGTGACGTACTCCTTGGTGGCGCACGCGAGCGTGGCCGCTCGCGTCACGCGGTAGATGAACGGCACGCTGAAGAGCCCGAGGATCACGACGATGTGCGACTCGGTGTGTCCCCAGAACTCGAGGAGGCACAGGACCGCGATGATCGCAGGGAACGCGAGGAAGATGTACATCACGAACGACAGCCCGGCGTCGATCTTGCCGCGGACGTACGCGGAGAACATGCCCAGCGACCCGCCGATGCCGATGCCGATGGCGGTGCCGAAGAGGCCGATGACGAGGGAGACCCGAGCCCCGTAGACGAGCCGGCTGAGGACGTCGCGCGACGCGTCGTCGGTACCGAGCCAGTGGGCGAAGGACGGCGGGGCATTCGTGGCGATCGGGGTGTAGTACGGCGCGTTCGGAGGATCAAGGTGCAGCATGCCCGCGAAGATCGTGACGATGGCAAGGAGCCCCAGCCACCCCAGGCAGCACCAGAAGAAGAAGCTGAATCGCTTCGGAGGCACGGTACCGGGCTGGGCGTTCGCCGCGGCAACCTCAGCGTCAGAGACGCTTTGCTCGACGGTCGTGACCGGCGTGTCAAGCACGGGCGATCCTCGGATCGACGAGCGGCAGGATCATGTCGATCGCGAAGTTCACGACCACCACCGTGATCGCCGCGACGAGCGCGATGCCCTGGATCGTCAGGTAGTCGTTGGCATAGATCGCACCGATCAACTCGGAGCCGAGGCCAGGGAGCGCGAACTTCACCTCGACGATGAAGAGGCCGGTGATGAGCAGGGCGATGTTGTTGCCCGCGCTCGTCAGCATCGTGATGGACGATGGGCGCACGGCGTGACGCCACAGGATGCGGTTGGTGGTCAGGCCCTTCGACCGAGCGACGGTGATGAACTCCTCTTGGAGGGTAAAGACCATCTCGCTGCGAAGCAGTCGGAAGTAGATGGCGATGCTGCCGATGGCGAGCACGAGCGATGGCAGGATCATGACGTACAGGTTGGTGCCGATATTCGACAGCCACGAACCGCCTGTCGGGAAGGGGTTCGTTCCCGGCCCCGGAAAGGTGTGCCAGTGGATGGTGAAGAGGTTGACGACCCAGAGCACGATGATGAACGACGGCAGGCAGAACAGCGCGAAGGAGGTCGACGTCGTGAGCTGATCGAGGTACCCGCCAGGCCGCCTCGCGGCATATACGGAGAGCGGGATCGCGACGAGGAACGCGATGAACTGGCTGATGACGATGAGCTCAACGTCGAGCTTGTAGGACTGGCCGATGATGGTCGTGACGGGCACGCGTGACGGCGAGGCGATGCCCAGATTCCCGTGCAGGATGTGCCCGAGCCAGATGAAGTACTGCTCGTAGATCGGCTTGTCGAGCCCGAGTTGCCTGTCGAGCGCGGCGATCGTCTGTGGCGTGGCCGTCACCCCAAGGATGGACACTGCAGGATTGCCCGGCAGCAGGTGCACCAGGTAGAAGCAACCCACCGAGATGAGCACCAGGATGGCGAAGAGTGCCGCGAAGCGCTGCGATAGGTATCTAGTCACCTCACCCCCCGGCTGAGACCGTCGGCAGGAGATTAGTCAAGCAACGGGAACCCAATGGGCCAGGCACGAGCAGACACAACGTACGATCAGGTCCGTGCTGACGGCTGACGATCCAATTGAGGCGTCGCCAAGGTCGGGGCGCCACGTGGCAGAAGACACCACTGGTCGCAGTTGGGACCTCGCGACGAGCGCGATGGCCATCGTCGTCGCCGCCGACGTCGTCGTGGGGCTCTACTACCGCTTCACGACGACGTCCAAGCTCTGGCTGGACGAGGCCCAGACCGTCAACATCGCGAGCTTCCCGGTCCGGATGCTTCCCGCGCAGCTGCGCAGGGACGGTGCGCCCCCGCTCTACTACCTCTTCCTGCACTTCTGGATGGGGCTCGTCGGACACTCCGACATGGACGTGCGCGCCCTCTCGGGGGTCTTCGCCGTGCTCACGTTGCCCGTCATGTGGTGGGTGGTCCGACGCGGCTTCGGGCGCATCGAGGCGATCGGTGCGCTCGCGATGCTCGCCACGTCGCCCTTCGCGGTGTACTTCGCGACCGAGACGAGGATGTACTCGCTCGTCATCTTCCTCGTCACCGCGGGCATCGGCGCGGTCATGGCCCTCCTCTCGCGCCCGACGGTTCCCCGAGCCCTGCTGGTCGCAGTGCTCGCCTCGCTCCTCATCTACACGCACTACTGGGCCTTTTACCTGCTGGCTGCGGGTGGCCTGTGGTTCGCGTTCCTCGTGGTGGCCGACAAGGGCCCGCGTCGGCGTGGCGCGCTCTTCGGGCTCGCCGCGATGGCGCTCGGGGCGCTCAGCTTCATCCCCTGGCTCAGCTCGTTCCAGTACCAGCGCGCCCACACCGGCACCCCGTGGGCGTCGGGGCCCTCGCTCGCGTCGACCTTCGGGTGGATCGGGGGCTTCATCGGCAACCAGAGCGTCCAGGCCCAGGCGTTCAACCTGCATCTCGAGCTCGGGCTCATCGTCTTTCTCCTACTGCTCATCTTCGGCTACGCCGCCTCGCCGGTCGGCCGCGACGTGCTCGAGTTCCGCCTGCTGGGCCAGCCGCGCGCCCGTGTGTTGACCGTCACGTTCTTCGTGACGCTCGCGATCGCCTACGTCGCGAGCCGACAGTCCAACACGGCGTTCCAGCCCCGCTACGCGGCGATCGTGTTCCCGATCGCGGTGATCCTCGTCGGGCTCGGCGTCGCCGCGCTTCCGAACCGATGGCTCCAGGTCGGCGCGGTGTGCGCCCTCAGCGCCCTCGGTCTGTGGACAACCCACTGGGGCGCGCACGTCCAGCGATCTCAGTCCGGCAAGCTCGCCGTCACGATGCACGCACACGTGCCCACGAGCGCGGTCGTCGTCGTCTGTCCTGACCAGCTCGGTCCGTCGCTGCTTCGCTACGCAGGTCGGTCGAGCTACGACTACGTCGGTTTTCCAAGGTTCACGTCGCCATGGCTCGTCGACTGGGTCGACTACAAGGACGCGGTGAACGGTGCGTCATTGTCCGGTTTCTCAACGCGGGTGACCAACCTCGCGGGTCCGTCGGCGTTCTACCTCGTCTGGTCCAAGGGTTACGGGGTCCACACGACGTGCGAGGACCTCGTCGGAGCTCTGGCGCGTGCCTCAGGTCGGTCGCCGACGACGCTCGTGGTCGCGCAGAAGTACCAGTACTACCAGTCGATGAACCTGCTCAAGTACGCGCCTCACTCGTAGCGGCACCACACGCCGCATAGTGTTCCCGGGTGGCTCGTGACGAAGGCGCGGCTCGATCCGCCGCGCCCTACGTCGTGATCGGCGCGGGGCCCGCGGGACTGACTGCCGCCTACCAGCTCGTGAAGCGCGGCGAGCCTGTGCTCGTGATCGAGGCGGACGACATCGTCGGGGGCATCAGCCGGACCGTCGAGCGCGACGGCTGGCGCTTCGACCTCGGGGGCCACCGCTTCTTCACCAAGGTGCCCGAAGTCGAGGCCCTGTGGCACGAGATCCTGCCCGAAGGCGACTTCTTGCTCCGTCCCCGCATGAGCCGCATCTTCTACCAGGGGAAGTACTACGACTACCCCCTCAAGGCGGTGAACGCC
>DATKGG010000067.1:0-4040 GCA_035510855.1 Acidimicrobiales bacterium | reverse complement strand
GGTGAGATCAGGGGCGGGGACCGGCCGTCGCTACAGCACATCAACGTCTTCGCTCAAAAATTGGTTTGCGCGTGAACTGCCGAGGGGCATTACTACGGAGTCATGGGGGGAGCCAGCGGGATTCTTGCGAGCCGCGATTCGCCGCCGAGCGCGCGGCCGCGGGGGGCGCGGAGGCGCGACCCGGGCTGCTGCGAGGCTCGCGGCGGTCGCTGCGACCCGGGCCGAAGAAGGCTGTGAGCATGACGGGCACAGCGAGGTGACGACACCACTCGACATCGCCATCATCGGTGCGGGACCCTACGGGCTCTCGTTGGGAGCGCACCTTCGCACGACGGGGGTCTCGGTCCGGCAGTTCGGGCCGCCGATGCGCCTGTGGCGGTCGTCGATGCCACGGGGGATGTACCTCAAGTCACCGGGCTTCGCGTCCGACCTGTCGAGCCCCGACCGGGAGCACACGCTCGAGACGTTCTGCAGGGCGACGAATCGCCCGTACAAGAGCTACGGCCTCCCGGTCGCGCTCGACACCTTCGTCGCCTACGGGCTGTGGTTCCGCGACGAGCTCGTGCCCGACATCGACGAGACGACGGTCACCGACGTGGTCCGCGAGGACGGTGCCTTCGACCTCAGCCTCGAAAGCGGGGAGCGGTTCCGCGTCCGCAACGTCGTCGTCGCCGCAGGCGTCGAGCACTTCGCCCACATGCCCGACGCGCTCAAGGACCTTCCGCCGTCGGTGTGCACGCACAGCGCCGCGCACGACGACCTCGGCGTCTTCAGCGGCGGGCGCGTGGTCGTGCTCGGGGCAGGCCAGTCGGCGCTCGAGTCCGCGGCGCTCCTCCACGAGGGCGGCGCGGACGTGGAGCTCGTGGCCAGGGGGCGCGAGCTGCAGTGGAACGGCGAGCCGCTGGCGGTCGACCGCCCGCTGCTGCAGCGGCTGCGCCAGCCCGAGGCCGGGCTCGGCTCGGGCTGGGCGACGTGGTTCTACTCGTGCCGACCCGGGATGTACCGGCACCTGCCATGCGACCTCCGGGTGCAACGCGCCCGCACCGCGCTCGGCCCAGCCGGCGCCTGCTGGCTGCGCCCGCGCGTCCAGGGCAAGGTCCAACAGCTGCTCGGTCACACCGTGCAGTGGGCGAAGGAGGCGAGGGGCGGCGTCGCCCTCGGGCTCGAGGACGCCTCGGGGAGCCCGGTCGAGGTCACGGCCGATCACCTGATCGCCGCGACGGGCTACCGCAGCGACCTGCAGCGGCTGACATTCCTCTCGGATGGGTTGCGCGCCAGCCTGCGGACAACCGCGGGGTCCCCCTGGGTGAACGGCTCCTACGAGTCCTCGGTCCCCGGCCTGTACTTCATCGGGCCTGCCGTCGCCCCGACGTTCGGCCCCGTCATGCGCTTCGTCTACGGCTCGGACCACGCGGCGCGCACCGTTGCGCGACGCTTCGGAGGCGCCGCGGACCCCCGGGCGCGCGTTCGCGCGGGGAACCGGGAGTGAGCGACGTGCTCTCCGACCCACGTGTCGCGAGCGGCGTCGCCGCGGCCGACGAGCGGGATCTGTCGCCCGCGCCGGTTCGGTCCGGGCCCGCTCCCGACACCGCCTGCGCCGCCGCACGCGGGCGCCGTGCCGCGCGAAGGTCGCTGTGGGCGCTGTGGCTCGCCGACGTCGTCGCGCTCGCCGGCGCCGTCGCGGTGGTCGGCGCACTCTCGACGCCGGTTGTCGTCGACGCGGTCGTCTACGCGGTCGTAGTCGTCCTCGCCGTCAGGCACCGCCGCGTTCCGATCACCCTGCGGCTCGCTCCGCAGCTGCCTCGTCTCGCCGTCGCCGCGGTGCTGCCAGCCGTCGTGCTCCTCGCTCGGCTCAGTCCGGCGGCGACATGGCGCGTCGCGCTCGTCGTCGCCGCGGCGCTCGTGGTCACCCGCGCTACGGCCTACTGGGTGCTGCGGGAGCTGCGTCGTCGCGGCAGCCTCGTCGAGCGGGCCGTTGTCGTGGGCGCCGGGGAGACCGGGCGCCTCGTCGCGCGGCTCCTCGAAGAGCACCACGAGCTCGGCGTCGAGCTCTGCGGGTTCCTCGACGGCGCCCCGCGCCTCGACGCGGCCCCGCTGCCCGTCCTCGGCACCGCGAGCGACCTCGTCGCGACCGTGCGGGAGCTCGGTGCGACGCGTGTGCTCGTCTGCTTCTCTATGGAGCCCGATCGGGACCTCGTGGGGGTACTCCGCGAGGCTCGGGCGCTGCGCGTGGACGTCTGCGCCATCCCGCGCCTGCACGAGCTCGCGTGGGCGATTCCGCAATCAGCGCGCGACGAGATCTTCGGCGTCCCGCTGCTGGCGATGCGAGGCGGTGCCCCCACGGCGCGCTCGCGTCGCGTCAAGCGCGCCTTTGACGTCGTCGTCGCCTCGGCCTTGCTCTGCGTGCTGGCCCCCGTGCTCGCGGTCGCTGCGGTCCTCGTTCGAGTCCGCATCGGGCGACCCGTGCTCTTCCGGCAGCGACGCGTGACTGGCCAGGGGCGCACGGCGACGATCCTCAAGCTGCGCACGCTCCCCGAGCACGATTCGCCTGACACGACCTGGGCCCTGCCGACCGAAGGCGTGACCGGACTCGGCCGCTGGCTTCGCGCCTCGCACATCGACGAGCTGCCCCAACTCGTGAACGTCATAAAAGGTGAGATGTCGCTCGTCGGCCCGCGCCCCGAGCGGCCCTACTTCGTCGAGCAGTTCCGCCAGGCGATCCCCGGATACGAGGACCGCGAGCGGGTTCCCGCGGGGATCACCGGTTGGGCCCAAGTGCACGGCCTGCACGGCGACAGCTCGATCCGCGACCGCGTGCGGTTCGACAACCAGTACATCGAGACCTGGACGCCGTTCCTCGACGTTGTCATCCTCGTGCGCACGCTGCGCGCGGAGCTGCGCCGCTCGCGACGGGTGCGGTCGTGAGCCTCCTCAGGAGCGCGACCGCGCCCGTCGACCTCGACGGCGATGGACGGCTGCCGCTCACACGCATGCCACTGATCCTCATGTACCACAACGTCGACGAGGTGCAGGAGGACCCGTGCAACATCTGCGTGACGCCGCGACGGTTCGCCGAGCAGATGGCTTGGCTCGAGCGGCGTGGGCTCCGCGGCGTCGGCGTCGCAGAGCTCGTCGAGGCCATGCGGCACGGTCGCGGGCGCGGCCTCGTCGGCCTCACGTTCGACGACGGGTACGAGGGAGTCTCGGCGCACGCGCTGCCCGAACTCGCACGCCGTGGGTTCAACGCGACGGTGTTCCTCGTCACCTCGCAGCTCGGCGGGACCAACGACTGGGACGAGGGGCCGAGGTGGCCTCTCCTCGCCGCCGCGAGCGTCGAGGCGCTGCTGCGCGCGGGCGTGGAGATCGGCTCGCACAGTGACACCCATCGCCACCTCGCAGGCGCGTCGGCGCGGGACCTGACCGTAGAGGTCGCCGACAGCCGCGCCAAGCTCGCCGCGCAGATCGGCAGGGACGTCGTCGGGTTCGCCTACCCGAACGGGTCCATCGACGACGCCGCGCGCACCGCGGTCCGCGCTGCTGGCTATGGGTATGCGTGCGCGGTCCACACGCCGCCGCCGTTCATTGGCCCCTTCGCGCTGCCTAGGGTCTACGTCGGTCAGCAGGACCGTGCCGCGCGAATGGACGCCAAGCGGCTGCTCTTCCGACCCTACGTCGCCATGAAAGGGAGATACCCGTGAAGGTGTTGCACGTCATAACCGGACTCGACGTGGGAGGTGCCGAGCGGCAGTTGGCGATGTTCCTGACACGCACTCGGCACGACTCCGACGTCGTCACGATGTACAACCCCGGGCCGGTTGCCGACGAGATCCGCGAGGCCGGGATCTCGGTGCACGACCTAGGCATGCCCAAGAACACGCAGGTGGCCGCATTCGGGGCGCTGTACCACTACATCCGAGACGGTCGCTACGACGTCGTCCACGCGCACCTGTACCGCGCGCAGATCTACGCCCGACCGGCGGCGCGGCTTGCGAGGACGCCGGTCGTCGTGACGACCGAGCACTCGATCGGGGTTCTTCCCC
>DATKGG010000066.1:0-14780 GCA_035510855.1 Acidimicrobiales bacterium | reverse complement strand
CTGCTCCAAGGTGACGTGCTCGAGCAGGTTGCGCAGCACCGCGCGCACGGCGACCCACACGTCGACGAGGCTCGTGGCCGCCCCGTCGTAGGAGAGCGTCTCTGGTCGCAGCCCACGCACCCCTGCCATCGGGCCGCTCATCGCGCGGAGCGCGTCGGCGATCGAGATCTCGCTCGGCGGCCGCGCGAGCTGGTAGCCGCCCTCGGAGCCTCGCTGGCTCACGAGCAGCCCCGCACGACGCAGGTCTGACAGGATCGCGCCGAGGAAGCGAGGCGGGAGGCCCTGCTCTTCGGCGAGGTGCTCGGCACTGAGCGAGGTCGGGGAGTTGGCCAGCGTCAGCATCGCTCGGATGCCGTAGTCGGCCTTGGCGGGTATCTGCACTTCTAGATTCTGCCCGACTATCCAGTCGAAGGGCGCCATGAGCGGCTGCCCCTGGGACGTGGCACGCGGGTCGCGATCGCGACCTCAGAGCTGGCCGGTCGCGCACGCGACGCCGAAGACGACCAGCCACGCGATGATCGCGACGTACAGCGCCCGCTCGATCGCGCCGAACGCCCTGCGCAGGTCCGGTCCGATTCGCGAGAGCACGAGGATCCCGACGCACACGACCATTCCCAACCCGAGCCCCCTCGAGATGTTGGCGAGCATGCTCCACGCGGTATCGCGCTCGAGGACGCGGCAGAGCCGGATGGCGGCGATGGCGACCGAGAGGAACGTGCCGATCGCGAGCAGCCCGTGCCGGGCACCCGTCGTCGTCCGCTCCGTGCCTGGAGCGTCCATCGGAAACCAGCTGATCGCGAGCCTCGCGAGTGCAAAGACCCCGAGGAGCACGAGGACGACCGTCACGCCCGAACCGCGCAGCGCACTGCCCAGGGCGACCGCGAGCGACGCGCCCGATGCCGCCATCGAGATCGTCATCAGTCGGTAGCCCCACCGGTGCGCCGAGATGCCGTACTGGCTCACGGCGTTGCGGACCGGGGAGAGCCCAGTGGGTACAGCGTGCAGGTAGACAAGCGCACCGATCGATGCGACGACGCCAGCGAGCGATGCGGCACCGGCTACTTGGACCGAGGTGCTCATGGCAGTGCCAGGAGGTCAAGGCGAGAGGGCATCCGCACTGAGCCGCGAACCTATCTCCCGCTGGCCCGATTGTCGTGCCTCGTGTCGAGGTACCATCGCCGTCGATGGTCGAGAAGAGCACGACGACGACGCAGTTGCACCTCGCTCGGGAACCGAAGGCGGACGCGCTGCTCTCTGAGAGCCCATTCGCGCTCGCGGTCGGCATGATCCTCGACCAGCAGGTGCCGATGGAGCGCGCCTTCGCCGCGCCGCTCGAGCTGCAGCAGCGGCTCGGCAAGAAGCTGACCGCGAAGTCGCTCGCCACGCTCGACCCCTCGGTGCTCGAGGAACTCTTCACGAGGACCAATGCGCTGCATCGGTTCCCCTCGGCCATGGCAGCACGGGTGCACCAGTTCGCCACGATCGTGACGACTGAGTGGAAGGGCAACACAGCTGCGATTTGGACGACTGCGACGAGCGGTGAAGAGCTCGTGAAACGGCTCAAGGCGCTGCCGGGGTTCGGGGACTCGAAGGCGAAGATCTTCGCGGCGCTCCTCGGCAAGCAGCTCGACTGCACCCCAAAGGGGTGGCGCCAGGCGACGTCGCCCTACGGCGACACCGGAACGCACTTCTCGATCGCCGACATCAAGGACGCCGCGTCGTTCACGAAGGTCCGCGAGCACAAGAGGGCGATGAAGGCAGCCCACAAGGCCGCCGCCAACGAGTGACCTGGTCGCTCCGCGACCGATCGCTGTACCTGTGCACGCCTGTTCGCGGCGACATCGAGAGCTTCGTTGCCGAGTGCGTCGCAGGCGGCGTCGACGTCGTCCAGCTGCGCGACAAGGACCACGACGACCGCGCGATACTCGAAGCGGCGACGCGCCTCGCAGGCAGGTGCGCTGATCTCGGCGTCCCGTTCATCGTGAACGACCGCCCCGACATCGCATATGCGGTCGGTGCAGACGGCGTGCATGTGGGCCAGGACGACGTCACGGTCGAGCTGTGTCGCTCGGTGCTCGGCGACGAGGCGATCGTCGGGCTCTCCACGCACTCGCCGGCCCAGCTCGATGCCGCGCTCGACGCGAGGGTCTCCTACCTGTCGGCGGGTCCTGTGGAAGCGACGCCCACCAAGCCTGGTCGGGAGGGAACCGGAGCGGAGTACGCAGCGCTCGCGAGCCGGCGCGCGCAGGTCCCGGTATTCGCGACGGGAGGGGTGACGACCGCGACGATCCCTGGACTCGCCGCCCTCGGGGTCCGGCACTTCGTCGTGGTCCGAGCGCTCACGACAGCGGCGGACCCGAGACGTGCTGCCGCCGCACTCGCCTCGGCGATACGGGACTCGGTCCCTCCTGCGTCCTCGTCCTAGCGATTCCGGTCGAGCCAGCCGATGAGCGTGGCCACCATCCTCGGATCAGAGCGCAGCCAGTGCCCCGCTCCTTGGATGACGCGGAGCTCGGCGTGCCCGAGCGCGGCGGTCACGAGCTGGCGCGCGGCATCGACCGGGACGATCGGGTCGTCGGCGCCGTGGACCACCAGCACGCGCCGCGGCGGCACCCTCGCGACCGAGACGAGCGGCTCGATCGAAAAGACGCCCTTGGCGAGCGTCTCAGGGTCGTCGAGCGGCACGGTGCGGTCGACTGCGCCGGACGCCATGACCGCGGCGTGGAATCGCTCCGGGGTGCCCGCCCATGCGGCGACGTCGACGGGCGTGGCAAACGTCGCGACGCCGCGGATCCGATCGTCATCGGCCGCGTGGTCAAGGGCGAGCGCGCCGCCGAAGCCGAAGCCGCCCAGCCACAGCCGCGGGTGCTCGACAAGGAGGTGGTCGACGACGGCCGAGAGGTCCTCTCGCCAATGGGGTCCCGAGAACGTGCCAGGGCTGTCGCCCACGCCGGACAGCGAGCACGACGCGACGACCCACCCGGACTCAGCGGCGAGGTGGTCGGCGAGCTCGGGCAAGGTGCCCGCCGCGGTGCGGCCGCCGCCCCTCGTGAGCGGCAGCCCGTGGCAGACGAGCAGGCATCGGCCCTCAGCGGGCCGCGACGGCGGGTTCGCGACGACGACCGAGAGCGTCCCGGAAGCTCCTGGGACCTCTTCGGAGATCGGCACGAAGTGCTAGATGCCCAGTCGCTGGGCGAGCAGCTCGCGATGGTACGCAGGGTCCCCCAGCAGCAGCTCGGAGCTCTTCGCGCGCTTGAAGTACAGGTGCGCGTGATGCTCCCACGTGAAGCCGATCCCCCCGTGGATCTGGATGTTCTCGGCCGCGCAGTGGAAGTACGCCTCCGAGCAGTAGGACTTGGCAAGGCTGGCGGCGAGTGCGAGCTCCTCGTCGTCGGTGGCCGCGGCCCACGCGCCGTAGTACGCCGCGGACTTCGCGGACTCGACCTGCAACAGCATGTCCGCACACTTGTGCTTGATCGCCTGGAAACTGCCGATTGGACGGCCGAACTGCATTCGGTTCTTCGCGTAGTCGACGGCGTTGTCGAGCACGCGCTGCGCGCCGCCGACCTGCTCGGCGGCGAGCGCGACCGCGGCGAGCTGCAGCGTCTTTTCAAGCCCAGGGGCCGCGTCGCCGTCGCGGCCGACGAGCGTCGCGGGCGTGTCGGCGAACTCGAGGCGGGCCTGCTTGCGCGTCTGGTCCATCGTCGCGAGCGGTGTCTTTGTCAAGCCCGACGCGTCGCCCTCGACCGCGAAGAGGCTGAGCCCAGCGCCCGTGCGCGCCGCGACAAGGATCAAACCGGCGGTGTGCCCGTCGATGACGAAGCTCTTGTGGCCCGACAGCGTCCAGGTGTCGTTGGCCTTCTTCGCCGACGTCGTCACGGCGTCGAGCTCCCAGCGCCCCGAGTCCTCGGTGAGCGCGAGTGTCGCGATCGTGTCGCCTGAGGCGATCGACGGCAGCCACTGCTTCATCGCGACCTCGTCGTTCGCCGTGAGGAGCGCGTTGGTCGCGAGGGCGACCGTGGAGAAGTACGGGGCGCACAAGAGGGCCGCGCCCATCTCCTCGAGGACCACCTCGAGCTCGACGAAGCCGAAGCCCGCGCCGCCGTGGGCCTCGGGGATGATCATTGCCTGGAGGCCGAGCTGGTCGGCCATCTGGCGCCAGACCGCCTCGTCGTAGCCCTCGGTCGTCGCCATGAGGCGGCGGACCTCGGTCTCGGGTGACTTCTCCTCGAGGAATCGCCGAACCTGCCGACGCAGCTCCTCTTGCTCCTCGCTGAAGCCGAAATTCATCTCTGTCCTCGATTCGTTGGCGCGCGAGTCGACCCGGGCGTGGCTCCGGTTCTTACCAGACCCCACCTGCACGGACAACCGGGGCTCCTGCGACACTGTGAGGGTGCAGGGCGTGGAACGGATCTGGGAGGACGCCGCCGTCGAGGTGCACCGCGTGGTCGTCGGGCCGGTCGACAACAACGTGTTCGTCGTCCGCTGCCGTCGCACGGGCGAGGCGCTCCTGATCGACGCCGCGAACGAGCACGAGCGCCTCTTGGAGATGTGCCAGGTCCTGGGAGTTCGCTCCGTCGTGGAGACCCATGGCCACTGGGACCACGTCCAGGCTGTCGGCGCGGTGCGAGACGCGGGCTACGAGGTCGCCGTGCGCAAGGAAGACGCCGCCATGCTCGACAGCTACGACCTGCTGCTCGAGGACGACGACGTCTTGGAGGTGGGCCGCGTGCGGATCCGCACCGTGCACACCCCCGGACATACGCCAGGGTCGATCTGCTTCGCGGTCGAGGACACGCCGCTGCTGTTCACGGGCGACACGCTGTTCCCGGGCGGCCCGGGCAACACTGAGACCGAGCTCGGCGACTTCTCGACGATCATCCGATCGATCAGCGAGCGGCTCTACACGGCGTACCCTGACGCGACGATCGTGCTGCCGGGGCACGGTGCGATGACGACGATCGGCACGGAGCGCCCGTCCCTGGACGAGTGGGTCGAGCGAGGCTGGTAGGCGCAGTGATCTCCTAGGGCTTGCGGCCGAGGAAGCAGAGCAGCCGCGTCTGGGCGTCCGCGCCGTCGGGCGCGTCGACCTTCTTCGCGAAGCCGTGCTCGCGCAGCACGTCGTCGAGCGGCGACATGTGCTCGTAGGTATGCGCGACGAGCTCCACATTGAGTCGCTCGTCACCGTCCGTCGCCCGCGCGAGATCCCAGGTGTGCACGAGCAGGTCGTGCACGACGATGCTGCTCACCAGCTGCTTGAGCGCCAGCGTGCCAAAGGGGCTCTCCACGACGGTCGCGCCCAAGACCGGATCGGCGACCTTGGCTCGCAGGTCGTCCGTCGCGCGGTCGTAGTGCTCGGTGAAACTCGCGGTCATGTCGTCGGGGACGCGATCGCCGACGAGGCCCGAGACCAAGGTCACTGCGCCAATGGTGTGGTCGACCAGGTCGCCGGCCGTCCACCCCTCACACGGCGACGGCCGCGAGAACTCTGACGGTGCCAGCGGCTCAAGCCGAAGTCGGAAATCCGACACCGCAACGTCGTAGCGCTCAAGCGTGCTGGACACCGGGCCCCCTCCCGCGAGGAGTCTGGCGCATGGTGTCGACCCGTACAACCCGGTCGCCGCGCCGCACCCCGGGGGCGACGGGCTCTCTGTCTCGAGTGCTGATTCGAGACCCACCGGTAGGCTCGGTCGGTGACCGAACGCCTGCTCGAGCTGCGCGACGTGAGCTGCGCGGCCGATGGCGTCGAGATCCTGCGGGGAATCGACCTCGTCGTCGGCGAAGGCGAGATCCACGCGCTCATGGGCCCGAATGGTGCGGGCAAGTCGACGCTCGCCTCGATCGTGATGGGAAGCCCCGAGTACGAGCTGACGAGCGGCCAGATCCTCCTCCGCGGCGTGGACCTCACGCCGCTTGCGCCCGAGGATCGAGCACGGCTCGGCGTGTTTCTCGCCTTCCAGCACCCCGAGGCGATACCGGGCATCTCGGTCGTCCAGTTCCTGCGTCAGGCGATCTCAGCCAGGACCGGCGTCACAGACCTGTCGGTCCTCGAGGTCCGGCTCTCCCTCGATGAGTGGCTGAACCGCCTCGGGATGGACCGTGCCTTCGCCGAGCGCTACTTGAACGAGGGATTCTCGGGCGGCGAGCGCAAGCGCAACGAGATCCTGCAGCTCGCGCTCTTGGAGCCCGACGTGGCGATCCTCGACGAGACCGACTCTGGGCTTGACATCGACGCGCTGCGAATCGTGGCGAGCGGGGTGCGCACCGTGCACGCGCTGCGCCCTGCGATGGCCGTGCTGGTCGTCACCCACTACCTGCGACTCCTCGAAGAGCTCGTCCCCGACTTCGTGCACGTCCTCGTCGACGGGCGGATTGTCGCGTCGGGCGACGCCTCGCTGGCAGCCGAGATCGACGCGCACGGCTACGACGCGGTGAAGGCCGCCTCCCGATGAAGCGCTTCGATCCCGAACGGGTCCGCCGCGACGTCCCCGAGCTACAACGGACCGTCCACGGACTCGAGATGGCGTACCTCGACTCCGCTGCGTCCTCGCTCGCGCCACGATCGGTGATCGAGGCGATGTCGCGCTACTACGAGCGGACGCACACGAACGTCCACCGCGGCGTCTACCAGATCGCCGAGGAGGCAACGGAGGCCTACGAGCTCGCACGTCGGTCGGTGGGCTCGTTCATCGGCGCGCCGCACCCGGACAAGGAGATCGTGTTCACGAAGAACGCGACCGAGTCCTTCAACCTCTTCGCCAGGGCCTGGGGGGCATCAGTCCTGGGCGAGGGCGACGTCGTGGTGCTGACCGAGATGGAGCACCACGCGAACATCGTCCCGTGGCTCCAGCTGAAAGAGGAGCGGGGCATCGAGCTGCGCTACCTCGGTGTCACGGACCAGTTCCGCCTGGACCTGACTCGCCTCGACGAGACGCTCGCGGGGGCCAGCCTGGTCTCCATCACCGCGATGTCCAACGTACTCGGCACGATTCCTCCGATCCGCACGATCGCCGACGCTGCCCACGCCGCGGGTGCGCTCATCGCCATCGACGCGGCCCAGCTCGTCGGTCACGCGCCGATGGACGTCGTCGACCTCGGCGTCGACGTCGCGTGCTTCAGCGCGCACAAGATGCTCGGGCCGACCGGGATCGGCGTGCTGTGGGCACGCGCGGAGCTCCTGGCCTCCATGCCCCCGTTCCTCGGCGGAGGCGGGATGATCCTCGACGTCAGGCTCGACAGCTTCAAGCCCGCCGATGCGCCGCATCGATTCGAGGCGGGCACCCCGCCGATCGCCGAGGCCGTCGGCCTCGCCGCGGCCGTGCGGTACCTACGCTCGCTCGGAATGGACGCGGTCGCCGCGCACGACCTCGAGCTCACCGGCTACGCGCTCGAGCGGCTCGGCTCCCAGTTCGGCGACAAGGTTCGTGTGTACAGCCCCCAGGACCTCGTGGACCGCGGCGGCGTGCTCTCAATAGAGCTCGAGGGCGTCCACGCCCACGACCTGGCCCAGGTGCTCGACCGCCATGGGGTCTGCGTCCGACCGGGCCACCACTGCGCCAAGCCCCTCATGCGACGACTCGGCGTGCCCGCGACCGCACGAGTGAGCTTCGGTCCATACTCGGTCGAGCGCGACGTCGACTCTCTCCTGAGCGGCATCGAGCATGCCCTCGGGATGTTCGGCTGACGCAATGGACGACCTCGAAGACCTGTACCGAGAGATCATCCTCGACCACTACCGCTCGCCGCGGAACCGCGGCGAGCTGCCGACCCCGCCTGCGCACCGCACCGAGGGCTACAACCCGCTGTGCGGCGATGAGATCGTCCTCACGATCGTCGTCGCCGACGACGTCATCGAGGACGTGAGGGTCGACGGCCACGGCTGCTCGATCTCGCAGTCCTCGGCGTCGCTCATGACCGGCGTGGTCAAGGGGAAGTCGCTCGACGACGCGAAGGTCGCGATGCGGTCGTTCAAGCGGATGATGACCGTCGCCGAGGAGGACGACCCAGATGCCGATGAGCCCATCGACGTGCGCAAGCTCGGCGAGCTGGCCGCCCTGCAGGGCGTCGTGAAGTTTCCGGTGCGGATCAAGTGCGCGACGCTTGCGTGGAACACGCTCGCCCAGGCGCTCGTCGAGATGGACGCCTAAGCCATCACTTCGGCCGGCAGGCCGTGGGATTGAAGGTGTACCCCGGCTCGGTGTGCAGCGGTGCGGTGGTCGTCGTGACGTGCGCAATCGTCGAGGTCGTGTGGTGCGGGACTGTCGGCGTCGCGACCGCGGGCGGTTCGGGGGTCGAGAAGTACTGCGTGGGCGGAGGGTTCGTGGGCTCTCCCAGTCCCCCGAGGGTGCCGACCTGGCCGAACACCTTGACCAAGAGCTGCTGGGCTGTTGGCTGGTCCACGAAGAGCACGTCGCCGAGCGACGTGCTGTTCACCCCGTAGGTCGGGAGCGTGTAGGCCGCGAGCGCCTTTGGGTTGAAGTGGCGGAACTTGAGCCCGAGGCCGACAAGTTCCTCGTAGCCGAACGTGTCGTCGATCTGGATGCCTTTCGGGATCGCGGACAGGAAGTTGGCGATGCTCAGCGGATCGAAGCCGAGCGATTCCGCGCGAAGTAGGAGCGCTCGCATGAACTGGTCCTGGCGGTCGATGCGCCCGAAGTCGCTCGTCCCGTCGTACTGCCAGGAACCGTTCTGGAAGTACTCGAAGTGCCGGCTCCTCGCGACTGCCAGTGCCTGGACGCCGTTGATCAGCTGGCACCCGGTGTGCGTGATGTCCAGCGACGAGTAGTGATCGAGCGAGGGGTACGGGAAGTACATGTAGATCCCCCCGAGCGCGTCGACCGCGCCGATCAGGCCGCCAAAGCCGACCTGGACAACATGGTTGATCGGGATCCCGAAGTTCGCCTCGATCGTGCGAACGAGCAGCGCCGGTCCGTTCGAGTAGTTGACGTTGATCCGGTTGAAGTTCCCGTAGAGGCCCTGGTTCGCGAGCAGCGTGACAACGGTGTCGCGCGGGATCGACACGACGCTGATGGTCCCTGCCTGGGGGTTGACGTGGAAGATCCGCACGACGTCGGACCTCTGTCCTGAGACGCTCCCAGCACCCGTCTCAGCCGCGACCTGGCCTGTAAGCCCGGCACGCGAGTCCGACCCGATGACGAGGACGTTGAAGGGCTTGCCGGGAATCTCGGCATCACAGACCTTCTTCACTGTCCCGCACAATGTTGGGTTCTGCAGTGCCTTGTACTTCTCGTAGGTGTAGTACCACGATCCCCCGGCGGCCGCGGCGATCAGGACACTGACCGCGACCACCGAGCCGACCACGATGCGGCGAGTGCGCCGCCTGCGGCGATGCGAGTGTCGACCTCGCTTGCTCTCGATCTGACGACCCAGCTCGTCGAGCCTGCCGGTGGACGCGGGTGCACCGGTTGCAGCCATGGGCCCTCCCGCGTCGATCTGCTTGCCGAGCTCGTCGAGCGAGTCACCATTTGGGCTGTGTCGATGTGGAAGGTCGCGCGACCTTCGACGACGCGTCATTTCGGCCACGATACCAATGCGTCGCACACGCGCGTGCGCGACCCGACGATTATAAGAAACTCATATATCCGTCACGCTCGAGCCGCACGGCAAGTGACTTGTCACCGCTCTCGACGATGCGCCCGTCGACGAAGACGTGCACGTTGGTGGCCGGCAGCACGTCAAGAAGACGTCGGAAGTGCGTGATCGCGACGACGCTGAGTTCCCACGTCGCGACCGCTCGAGTGAGCGTCGCGCCGACGTCGACGAGGGCGTCGACGTCCAGCCCCGAGTCGATCTCGTCCAGGACCGCGACCTTTGGTCGGAGCACCTGGAGCTGGACGATCTCATTGCGCTTCGCCTCGCCGCCGGACAGCCCGACATTGAGCGGGCGATCGAGGAGGTCGACGCGAAGTCCGACCTCTGCGGCACTCGAGTGCATCGTCGCGGTGAGCTCGTCGAGGGGGACGCCGGCTCGCGCGAGCGCTGCCTGTGTGGTCACCCCGGGCACCTCGATCGGGTGCTGCAAGCCGAGGAAGAGGCCGGCCCTGGCGCGTTCATAGGGAGCAAGGGCCAGCAAGTCCGTGCCGTTGAGCAGCACGCGTCCTGCTGTCACCTGGGGACCCGGGCGACCGGCGAGCACGTGTGCGAGCGTGGACTTCCCGGACCCATTGGGGCCCATCACGGCGTGGATCTCCCCCGGCTCCACGACGAGATCAACGCCTCGGAGGATCTCCTTGGCACCGACGCGTGCGCAGAGGCCCTGGATCTCGAGCAGGCTTGTCACGGCGCCTCCACGGTGACCTTGCCGTCGCGCACGGCGACGGGGAAGGTGCGAACCGGCCGCGTTGCGGGCAGCGACCGCGGCTCGCCCGTCGCGAGGTCGAACATCGCGCCGTGCCTCGCGCACTCGATCTCACACGTCGAGGGATCGACTTCGCCGTCGCTGAGCGCGAAGTGCTCGTGGCTGCAGACGTTCTCCAGGCAGTACAGCTCGGAGCCGCATCGCACCACGACGACGTCCAGCTCGCCGATCGACGCTCGCATCGGGACGGCCTCGTCGAGCGAGGAGAGCTCGCAGACGACATGCGTGGTCATCACGCGCCGCCGCGCTCGGACGAGAGGCCGGCGATCGCGTCCCGCAATCGAGACGCCAGCGCGTCATCGTGGAGCAGGCCCCCGATCTCATAGAAGAAGCCGGTGATGATCAGCTGCACCGCGTCGAAAGGGTCGACGCCTCGCGACTCGAGGTACCAGCGCTGCTCGGGATCGAGCGGGCCGACGGTCGAGGCGTGCGCGCACTGCACGTCGTTCTCCTCGATGTCGAGGTTGGGCACGGCGTCGGCGCGGGCTTCTTCGGACAGCACGAGGCTGTTGTTCACCTGGCGCGCGTCAGCCTTCTTCGCCCCGTGGCGCATCGTGATGAGCCCGCTGTAGATGGAACCAGCTCGATCCGTGACCGCCGCCTTCGAGTGCAGCCTCGAGATGGTCCGGCGCCCGATGTGAACCTGCATGGTGCGGAGGTCGTGGACCTGGTCGCCGGTCCCGACGTGGGCGGTCTGCAGCTCGCTCGTGGCTCCCTCGCCTTCCAAGAGGGCGTCGGCTCGCACGCGGTCGTAGCGCGCGCCAAGGCCGACGGCCACCTGGCGGAAGGTCGCACCGGCGCCAACGGCCGCACGGGTTCGGGCCACCGACCAGCAACTGGTCCCGAGGGACTGCACCGAGGCCACCTCGAGCGTCGCGCCGTCGCCGACCACGTACTCGGCAACCCCTGCGACGAAGCTCGCCGAGGGACCGGTCACGTGCTCGAGCACCCGGACCGAGCCCCGAGCGCCGACTCGCACGAGCACTCGGGGGAACGACGCGCCCGCAGGGCAGTCCACGAGCAGGACGATCGGCTGTTCGATCCGCGCATTCGGTGCGACGTCGACAAAGAGGTCGCCCGGCGAGTACGCGAGATTCATCGCGGCGAACACGTCGTCGGGGCCGACGAGCCGACCGAGTTCGTCCGCGGGTGCCTCCGTCGTGACGCTGAGGCCGTCGATCGCCCCCTTTGACTCGATGTCGAGCACCTGTCCGCCGCTAAGGAACGCGACGACCGCAGGCGTGGGTCCCCCGATCGCGGTGGCGCCGGACCTCGCTCCTGGCGTCGCGAGCTCGAGGTCGTCGAGCGTCAGCTCGTGGAGCGGCGCGTACTTCCAGACGTCGTCGGCCAGGTCCGGCAGACCGCGGTCCTTGACGACGCCGAGGGCCGTCGCACGCTGCTCACGGCGCCACGTGGGCTCGTCGAACTCGGGTGTTGCGGTGGTCAGTCGGGTCACGGGATGTGGTCACTTGCGGCGTGGAGCCGACGAGGCAGTGTACTGGTGCCTCCTCGAACGCTCCGCGGAGCGCCGTAGGATCGTCGCGCGACGAGAGGGAGCAATGATGGCGACTGACCGACTGACCTCTGAAGTGCTCAGCTGCTCGATCGACGACGGCGTCGCGACCGTCGTGCTCGATCGTGCCGAGAAGCGCAATGCGCTTGGCCCCGCGTTCTGGAAGGACCTCCCCGTGTTCATAGAGGCGCTCGATCGCGACGAGAGCGTTCGGTGCATCGTCATCGTGGCAGCTGGTCCGCACTTCACGGTCGGCCTCGACCTCACGTCGCTCGGCGGGCAGGGACTGGTGCCCTCGGCGCCCGCGGGTGCCGTCGGCGCCAACAGGGCCCTCTTCGAGAACGTCGGCAGGATGCAGGCGTCAGTGACCTCGGTCGCGGCATGTCGCAAGCCCGTGATCGCTGCGGTCCACGGCTACTGCATCGGCGGAGGCGTCGATCTCATCGCGGCCTGCGACATCCGACTCGCGAGCGACGACGCCGTCTTCTCGGTCCGCGAGGCGAAGATCGCGATCGTGGCCGACCTCGGCAGCCTCCAGCGGCTCCCGAAGCTCATCGGCGCGGGGCACGTGGCCGAGCTCGCCTACACCGGCAAGGACATCGACGCAGAGCGTGCGAAGTCGATCGGCCTCGTGAACGACGTGTTCCCGGGCGGCGCCGACGGAGTCGGCAAGGCCGCACGCGAGCTCGCCATCGAGATCGCGGCCAACTCCCCGCTCGCGGTGCAGGGCACCAAGGCAGTGCTCGCGGCGAACGACGGGCGGACCATCGCGGAGGGACTCGAGTACGTCGCGTGGTGGAACAGCCTGTACCTGCGCAGCGACGACCTCACCGAGGCGATGACGGCGTTCTTCGAGAAGCGGGCCCCCCGGTTCACCGGGCGCTGATCAGCGCGACCGGGGCCACCTTCGCCGCTGGGACTTCTGGCGCTTGCGCTCCGCGGCGAGCGCGTCAGGTGCGACGTCGTTGACGATCTTCTCCGCCTCGCCCAGGACTACTTGCATCCGATCGACCGGGACGTCGGGCTCCGACTCGATCGCAGGCTCGACCAGCGTGCCGTGGATCCAGCCGACGTCGGCGAGCCTCGGGGCGTACTTGGGGCAGTTCTCCGGGCAGCGCCACGGCGCCTCAGGCGCGAGGTCAAGGATGCAGAAGCGGGCCACCTCGCCGGACGCGTAGGTCCGGCTCTGAAAGTTCTTGCACTCCTCGCGCATGGGCATCGCACCATTCTGACAGGACGACTCGCCGCTCCGATCGCGCACAACGATCGGCGCTATGCCCGCAGGTACGCTCTCGGCCGTGGCGAGCCAGGACGTGGAGATCAGCAACGCAGCGCTCTCCAAGCGGGAGAAGGAAGACGTGGCCCTGGTCTCGGCGCGAGCGTTTCACTCCGACCCCTTCTTCGCCTTCCTCTCACCGGGGGCGCTGCGTCGCTCGCGCGGGCTCAATCGCTTCGGCCTGACGACTGCTCAGCACCTCGGCCCGAAGGGACTCTTGCTCACCGCCCGGCGCGGCGGCAAGATCGTCGGCGTCGGAGGCTGGGTCGCCCCTGGGGGCTACCCCTACCCGGTGCGAGACCAGGTGCTCCAGACGGTCGGCGCGCTGCGGGCGCTCTACCCGTCGCCCACCTCGCTCCTCAAGGGCCTCAAATACCTCACGGCAGTGGAGAAGGCCCACCCCAAAGAGCACCTCTGGTACCTCCAGCTCTTGTGCTGCGACCCCGAGCACCAGCGCTCGGGCGTCGGGGGCGCGCTGCAAGGAGAGGTGCTGCGGCGGTGCGACGCTGAGGGCATCGGCGCGTACCTCGAGACCCAGAACGAGGACAACCTCGCGTACTACCGCAGATTCGGCTGGGAGCTCGTGGACACCCTCAGGCCGCTGAGCGACGGCCCGCCGATCTGGACGATGCGTCGCGAACCGCGCGCAACCTGACGAGGGGCTGACACATGACAACCACACCCGTGGTGTCCGAGGGCACGCTCAAGGGCGCCCGGCTCGAAGAGGCGGTCCAGGTCTCGGTCCGCGCGTTCGACGACGACCCGTTCTTCGAGTATCTCTTCCCTGGCGAGTCCCAGCGCCATCGGTCCGTCGCCATGCTGCATCGGACGGTCCTGCGCCACGTCTCGACCGTCGGACTGACACGCACCGCCTCGATCGACGGCAAGATCGTCGGCCTCGCTCTGTGGGTGCCGCCGGGCAAATGGCCCTACTCGCCGATGCTGCAGATCCGTCAGCTCTTCGGCTCGATCGCGGCATTCGCGCCCAATCTCGGCTCGCTCAACCGTGGTCGTCCGATCATGCACGCCGTCGTCGAGGCGCACCCCAAACGCCCGCAGTGGTACCTGCAACTACTCATGGTCGATCCGCCGTTCCAGCGCCACGGGATCGGAGGCATGCTCCAGACCCCGACGCTCGACGTGTGCGACCGCGAGGGCATCTTCGCGTGGGTCGAGACCCAAAAAGAGGAGAACCTTGCGTACTACCAGCGCTTCGGATTCGAGGTCGTCGCCGAGCACCGCCCCGTGGCGCAGGCACCGGCTATGTGGTCGATGGGTCGCGAGGCCAAGCCCGCGACCTGATCAGCCGACCGAGCCCTCCATCTGCAGCTCGATCAGCCGGCTCCACTCGACCGCGTACTCCATCGGCAGGGTCCGGGTGATCGGCTCGATGAAGCCGTTCACGATCATGCCCATTGCCTGGGCCTCGGTGAGTCCCCTGCTGCGCAGGTAGAACAGCTGGTCGTCGCCGATCTTTGAAACCGTGGCCTCGTGGCCGATGGACGCGTCGCTCTCGCCGACCTCCATCGAGGGCTTGGTCTCGGACTCGGACTGCTCGTCAAGGATGAGCGCGTCGCATCGCACGAACGACTTCGCGCCCTTCGCGCCCCTCC
>DATKGG010000065.1:0-13650 GCA_035510855.1 Acidimicrobiales bacterium | reverse complement strand
GGGTGCGGCCTACATCTACGACTCGAAGGGCATCCACAGCTGGGTGCTCGCCAAGGGCGGGAGACTGAAGGACCCCGGGAACCTCTCGGAGGACTTCTTCGGAGGCGTGGTCACGATCGACGGCGCGGGGACGCTCGTGATGGTGGGCGCCCAGGACGAGACGGAAAAGACGATCGCGGACGCCGGCGCGGTCTTCACCTATGAGCTCAAGGCGGGGACCTGGAAGCGCGGCCAGACGCTCGACGGCCCTGCGAACAGCTCGGCGAACTTCGGGTATCCGACGGTCTCGACCAACGGCAAGGTGGCCCTGATGGCCGCACCGAGCGCGACAGTCGACGGCCACCAAGGAGCGGGTGAGGGTTTCTCCTACAGCGGCAACGGCAGCACGTACTCGCTTGGGGCCTCGACCCCAGACCCGACCGGTGGGAGTGCCAACAGCCAGGAGAACTTCGGCAACGCGTCCGCGCTGAACTCCACCGGCACGTTGAGCGTGATCGCTGCGCCGGCGACGGGAGGCACGGGTGGCAACCCCGGACCTGGTGTGGTGTACGTGTACTCGATCACCTAGTCCCTCCGCCTAACTGGGGGGTTCCGGCGCGGCAGGTGCGGGCACGTCCCGCAGCGAGCGCAACCGACGCTGCGGAGGCGCGCGTCACCGATCTCGGGCGCCCGTGCCCTCGCGCGACTACTCCTGGAGCCCCCGGCACAAAAGGACGACCGTGATGAACGCGCGGTACAGCTCAAGCGGGTCGTCGCCGACGAGCCGTGCGCCCAGCACACACGTGCGCTCGCAGCCCGCGACGCGTGACGCGAGCTCGGCGTAGTCGCTCGACTTGAAGCGGATCTCGACGGTGGCCGGCAATGAGATCGCAACCTGCTTGGCGGACGGCAGAGACGCGATCGCGAGGCACGACGCCTCGGCGATCAGCGTGCGGGCGCGCTCGGGGTGCAGCGAGCTCGCGGCGAAGCGAGAGACGGACTCCTTTACGACCACGCGCTGGATGCCGGGGCAGAACGCCTCGGCCTCGCGCGCGGTCACCGAGTCGCCCGTCACGAGCACGACGGGCACTCCGTAGGCGAGCGCGACGAGCGCGTTGATGCCGGATTCCCCGGCAACCACGCCGTTGATCGTGACCTCGGCGATCGCGGCGGGATAGTAGGTGTGCGAGAGCACGGAGGCGTTGCTGCCCATCGAGCCGTGGTACGAGACGAAGAAGACCGCGTCGAAGGACCGATCGAGGCCCTCCATCATGTACATGGGCTTGTGGCGCCCCGAGAGGTAGCTCGCGGACCCTGCGAGCGCGTCGGGCCGGAGGTTGGCCATCTTGCCGTGCGAGTCGTTGACCAAGAACTCGGTCGCGCCTGCGCTCACCGCCCCGTCGATCGCGGCGTTGATCTCGCCGGTGAGCAGGTCGACGAAGTACTCGTAGCGAGGACCGCGCTCGCGGACGTGGTCCCAGTCGACGACGCCGGCGGTGCCCTCCATGTCCGACGAGATGAAGATCTTCACGCGAGCGCTGCCTCGAGGATCACGGGGGCGGCGTCGTGGTCGGTCATCGCGCTGTAGGTCGCACCGGACCGCAGCGACGCCCCGCCGTGCCGGCCATCGGGCGTGAGGCACAGGGCTCGGACGTCCGAGGAGAACGCGTCGGGGATCGACGCGGCGTCCTCGAGCATCCGACGGCACGACGTGACGGGGTCTGCGCCCATAGCGAGCGCGTCGACGACCATTCGCGCGCCCGTGACGCGCATCGTGAGCTCGCCCCGACCCGTGCAGGCCGCGGCGCCGAACCTCGCGTCGCAGTAGATCCCTGCCCCGGGTACCGCCGAGTCGCCCACTCGGCCGGGGTACTTCCAGGGGAAGCCGCTGGTCGACACGCCGACGACGAGCTCGCCGTCGGCGTCGAGCGCGAGCACGTTGATCGTGCCCCAGGGCCCGTCGTGCGGGGCGAGGCGCCGCACGAGCTCGAGGGCGGTCGACCGGTACGCCTCGTTCTCGGGCGCGACGCGGCCCGCCTCGCCGTCGCTGGCGTCGCCGGTGGCACCGTCGAGCGAGGTGCGGAACAGCTGCGCAGCCTCCTCGGTGAGCAGCTCGGCTCGCTTGAAGCCCTGCTCGTCGGCGAACAGCTCGGCGCCCTCGCCGACGAGCAGGCAGTGCTGTGGCAGCTGCTCGAGCACTGCGCGCGCGATCGAGATCGGGTGCGGGTAGCCCCGCACGGCGCCCACGCCACCGAATGCGCGGCTTGAGCCGATCATGACGGAGGCATCGAGTTCGACGACCCCCTGTGCGTTCGGCAACCCGCCGGTCCCCACGTAATGGTCGTCGCGGTTGTCCTCGCAGCGCCACATCGCGGCCTCGACGGCGTCGAGCGCGGTCCCACCGCCTCGCAGCACCGCCATGCCGGCGGGGAGCCCGACCTCGCTGCGCTGGCTCCCGATGATGACGATCGGCGACCTCGCCACACGTGCCTCCTCGCCTCGACTGCGCTCGAGGTTACGACCAGATGCCGACGACGTGGCGCTCGACCTTGGCGCGCACGGGCATCACGCGCTCGCCGCGGTGACGAGGCGTCCCTCCCCGGCCACGACGGCGACACGCTCGATGCCTGGCTCCGTGTCGCGTGCGACCTGCAGGAGCTGGAAGCGCAGCACACCGATGGTGAGCGCTGCCGCGCCCAGGACGTGGAGCTCGACCAAGACGACCGGCAGCTTCGTCGCGTACTGGACGACACCGAGCACGCCCTGGGCGGCACCGACGGCCAGCAGCCGCCCCGCCCCGTCGACGACCTTCCTTGACGCGCCGGTCCGTGACAGCACCAGGTAGGCACCGGCAACCGTCGCGATGAAGGCGATGGCGCACACCGAGTGCACCCACGCGGCGGACTGCAGCGAGAACGGCAGCCGCCTCGCGACGAGCTGGTTGACGCTCCCGCCGGAGTGCGGCCCCGAGCCCGTCGTCGTCATGCCCGCGAGCAGCGTCACGATGAGCAGCACCCAGAGGAGCCGCGCGAGTGGGACGGAGGACTCGCAGCGGACCTCGCGCCGCGCGCCCTCGCCGTAGCGATAGCGGGACCGGTGGTACAGCACGCCGGCGGTGACGACCATCGCGAGGCTGAGCGCCATGTGGCCCGACACGAGCCACGGGTTGAGCTTGGTGTAGACGACGATGGCGCCCAGGAGCGCGTCGGCGACGACGCCGCCGACGAGGCCGGCGGCCAGCCACACGAGATCGGCTCGCCGCGGGCGTCGCAGGACCGCGGCCAGCACCGTGACGCCGAGGAGCACGACGAGCAGCACGGTGACCATGCGGTTCGCGTCCTCAATCACTGCGTGCACCTGTCCGAGGGGCGCCGTGAGGTGGTGGCCGAAGCAGTTGGGCCAGTCCGGGCAGCCGAGTCCCGAGCCGGTGAGCCGCACGGCTGCCCCGGTCGCGATGATGAGGACCATCGCGACGAGGTTGGCGAGCGCGAGCTTGCTGAAGCCGCGAGGCGAGATCGCCACGCAGCGATGCTACTGACGAAACGCGAGCGAGCTGGACGGCTCGCCGGATCGAGACGACGCGTAGGCGCGTCGCCCGTCCGCGCGTCGCGTCCGCGTCACGCTCGGTCGTCATCCCGTCGCACATGGTTCTGTCCCGACCCCATCGAGCAGGACGCGCCGGTGACCTGGTGACGATCTTGGTCGCCGCGACCGGTCGGAGCGTCGCGGCGCACGACGGAGCGATCACGCTCACCGAGCTGCGCGCCGGCCGGCGAGAGCCGCGCGGATCTTGGGCACCGCCGCGCACGAAGGGGCCGGTGGCCCTCGCCGCGTACCCTTGCGGGGTGATCGACCTCGCGCTGCTCCGGCGGGACCCGACCGCGGTGCGCGCCGCGCTCGCGCGCAGGGGGGTCGACCCGAGCGTCGTCGACGCGCTCGTCGAGCTCGACGCCGAGCACCGCATCCGGCTCCAGTACGCAGAGGAGCTCCGTGCCGAGGTGAAGGGCCTGTCGCGACAGGTCGCGGCCGCGAGGAAGGCGGGGGACACTTCGCTCGCCGAGGAAATGCAGTTGAAGAGCCGCTCGCTCGGCTACGACGAGCGACGTGCGACCGCCGAGGCAGAGACGGTGGCCGACGAGGTTCGCCGCGAGCTCTTGGTGCTCCCCAACCTGCCCGACGAGCAGGCGCCGGACGGCGCGAGCGAGGCAGACAACGTCGAGGTGGCACGGTGGTGGCCCGGGATCGACGACGGCCACGACGCCCCTGCGTACGGCGATCACCAGCGCGTCGCGCACTGGGACATCGGCGCGTCGCTCGGGATCCTCGACTTCGAGCGGGGCGCGAGGCTCTCGGGCTCGATGTTCCCCCTGTTCACCGGGTGGGGGTCGCGGCTGCTGCGTGCGCTCTCGGCGTACTCCCTCGACCAGCACGTGGGCGTGTACACCGAGGTGCGGCCACCGACGCTCGTCCTCACCGAGGCGATGACCGCCTCAGGGCACCTCCCGAAGTTCGTGGACGAGGCCTACGCGGTCGAGCGTGACGGGCTCTGGGCGATTCCGACCGCCGAGGTGCCGCTCACCTCGATGCACCGCGGCGAGCTGCTCGACGAGTCCGTGCTCCCGCTGCGGTACTGCGCGACGACGCCGTGCTTCCGCAGGGAGGCGGGGGCGGCAGGGAAGGATACCCGCGGACTGCTTCGCGTCCACGAGTTCGACAAGACCGAGCTGTTCGCGTACTGCACCTCGGCCCAGGCGCCCGGCGTCGTCGCGGACATCCGGGGCCGTGGCGAGGCGGTGCTGCGTGCCTTCGGGCTCCAGTACCGGGTGCTGGACCTCTGCGTGGGGGACCTCGGGCTCCAGAACGCGAGGACCTTCGACCTCGAGGTGTTCGCCCCCGGTGCGGACCGCTGGCTCGAGGTCTCCTCGATCAGCTGGTACCGCGACTACCAGGCTCGTCGTGCCAACGTGCGCTACCGTCCGACCGACGGCGGCTCCCCGCTCGTGGCGCACACGGTGAACGGCTCGGTGCTCGGCTGGGCGCGCGTGTTCGCCGCGCTCGTCGAGACCCAACGCCAGGCCGACGGGTCCGTCGTGGTCCCCGAGGTGCTCGTGCGCTACGTCGGCACCGACCGGGTCGCGACCAAGGGCTAGCTCAGTGGCTTCGGCGCGTCGAGGCGGTAGCCCACGCCGCGAACCGTCGTGATGAGCGTCGGGGACTTGGGGTCTTGCTCGATGAGCGCGCGCAGCCGCTTCACGTGGACGTCAAGGGTCTTTGTGTCGCCGACGTAGTCACTGCCCCAGATCCGGTCGATGAGCACCTCTCTCGTGAGGACGAGGCCGGCGTTCGCGAGCAGCAGCTGGAGCAGCTCGAACTCCTTGCGACGAAGCTTCACCTCCTCGCCGCGCACGTAGCAGCGGCGCGTCTCGGGCTCGAGGCGCACGCCGCCTGCCTCGATCACCGCGCCGGCGTCGACGCGGGGCTCGGCCGAGACGCGCCGTCGCTGGACCGCGCGCATCCTCGCCACCAGCTCGCGAAGCCGGTAGGGCTTGGTCACGAAGTCGTCCGCGCCCATCTCGAGCAACAGGACCGTGTCGATCTCCTCTGACTTCGCCGACACGACGATGATCGGGACCTCGCTGCGCTCGCGCAGGCGCCGGCACACGTCGATGCCGGAGAGCTTCGGCAGCATCAGGTCGAGCAAGATGAGGTCCGGACGCGTCGCGTCGAAGACCTCGAGCGCCTGGACGCCGTCGGTCGCGACCTCGACCTCGAAGCCCTCCCGGTCGAGCCCCACGCGCAGCGCGTCGACGAAGGACTCCTCATCTTCGACGACGAGGACCAACGGGCGCACCTCGCCGGTTCGCTGGGCTTTCTTGGACGGTGTCACTTGGAGTGCAGCGGGATCACCAGCGTGAAGGTGGATCCCTCGCCCTCCCGGGAGGCGACCTCGACGTGCCCGCCGTGGTTCTGTGCGACGTGGCGCGCGATGGACAGGCCGAGCCCCGTGCCGCCGGTCTGTCGCGCACGCCCCGGGTCGACGCGGTAGAAGCGCTCGAAGATCCTGTTGAGGTCCTTCGCGGGGATGCCGATCCCCTTGTCGGAGACCGACACGCGCACCGTGCGGCGCAGCACCGGTGCGGCGACCTGGGGGCCAACGCTCGGCTCAGCGGGGTCCTCGTCGAGCTCGGCTGCGGTCTCCTCGCCGATCGTCGCGTCCAGCGTCACGGTCCCACCGGACGGCGAGTACAGGACGCTGTTCTCCAAGAGCGCGGACAGCGCCGAGACCAGCTGGCGGCGGTCGCCGAGGACCGTGACGGACGGCTTGGGCTCGTGGAACGCGAGCTCGACGCCGTGCTGGTCGGCCGACGCGCGGACGCGCTCGAGCGCCTCTGCCATGACAAGGACGATCGGGATGGGCTCGCGCGCGGGGGTGGCCTCGGACTCGAGCCTCGAGAGGTCGAGCAGGTCGTCGATGATCCGGCTCACGCGAAAGGCCTCGAGGTGGATGCGCTCGGCGAGGCGGCTGGCGACCGCCTGGTCGCGCTCGACGATCAGGGTCTCGGCGAGCAGGCCCAGCGCCCCGAGGGGCGTCTTGAGCTCGTGGCTGACGTTGGCGATGAAGTCCCGGCGGATCTCTTCGAGGCGGCGGCGCTCCGAGACGTCCTCGATCATGGCGAGCACGCCGAGGGGACGGCGCCCGTCGTCGATCAGGGCAGCGCGCACCGCCAGGGTGCGCCGCGGCGGGCCGTAGAGGTCGACGCTCCGCTCCGCGTCGCCGCCGCCCCAGGCGTCCGCCAGGAGCTCGGTCACGGCCTGTGCCGCGATCGCGTCGCCGTAGCGGCTCGTCATGAGCTGGCTCGCCTGCTCGTTGCGGTACACGACGGTGCCGGACTCGTCGCACAGCACGAGCCCGAGAGCGAGCGCGTCGAGGGAGCGACGGAGCCGGATCGCGTCGGCGCTCGTCTCTGAGACGGCCTGGGTCGCCGCCCCGGTCACCTGCTCGAGGTAGCTGAGCGCCGTCTCGATGCTCCCGTCGTCGTCGGGGTGCGCGGCGCCGAGCCGAGCGCCGAGGGACGTGAGGCGCTGTGCGATCGCGCGGCGGCCCGAACGCCTGCCGGCGAAGTAGCCGATCGTGGTGGCGACGATCGCGATGCCCGCCGCCGCCCCCACGATCGACGAGGTCGACCAGGTCGTGGGGTCAGCGGACGCCAGCACGCGCAAAGCATGGCAGACCCGCGTCGCGCGCCGGCCCGGCCCGACCGTTGGTGACCACTTCAACTGCAGGAGGAACCATGGACAAGCTGCACTGGCTCGCCGACGTCGGCCTCAAGCCGAATCTCAGCTCCCTGCCCGGGGCAGCGACGCTCCAGGCGCTCATGAACGGCGTCGCGGGCTGGGCGCTCATCGGTGCGCTGGCGGCCCTCCTCGTCGGTGCGGTGTCCTGGGCGCTCGGCTCGCACTCACACAACGTCCATCAGTCGATGGCTGGCCGTCGCGCCGTGCTGGTCTCGGGTGCCGCGGCGCTCCTCATCGGGGCAGCCCCTCACCTCATCAACTTCTTCTTCCACACGGGCAGCTCGCTGCACTGATGGTGCACGCGCACGGCTGCGGGGTGCTCGCGCCGATCTGTGGGCTGGGTGGACTCGGCAACGCGGTGGCCGCCGCGATCTTCAGCACGATCACCGCGTGGTTCGTCGGGGCGGCAACCTGGCTGCTCGGTCTCGTCGGTGGGGTGCTCGAGCACTCGACGACGCCACCGGTCACGAGTGCGTGGTTCCTCGAGCGTGAGCACCTGCTCTTCGCGGTCGCGGCCCCCGTGGCACTGCTCTCGCTCATCGGGGGGATCCTCCACGCCACGCTGCACGGCGCGCTCCACGAGCTGTGGCGCACGGTGCTGCTCCGCCTCCCCGTCGCGGTCCTGCTCGGCGCGGCGGGGGCGGGCATCGTGGGCATCGCGGTCGCCGCGACCGACCAGCTGTGCACGATGCTCGCCTCGGGCAACGCCACGTCGCTCGCCACGGCGCTCCGGGGGCTCTCGGTCGCCGTGGAGTCGACGAACGGGCTGTCCGGCCCGGTCGCGGCGCTGGTCGCGGGCCTCGTCATCGTGGGCTCGCTGCTCTTGTGGTTCGAGCTCGTGGTGCGAGCCGCTGCTATCACCATCGCGACCGCGATGCTGCCCCTCGTCTTCGCCACGTCGCTGTGGCCGCCTGCCGTGGCCTGGTCACGTCGCCTCGTCGAGACGATTGGGGGGCTCATCATCTCCAAGGCCGTCATCGTCCTCGTGCTGTCGATCGCGCTTGACGCGGTCGCCCATGCCGGCACCGGGGCCGCGACCGCGCTGACCGGTGGCGCGATGCTGCTGCTCGCCTCGTTCACGCCCTACGCCGTGCTGCGCCTCGTCCCCGTCGCCGAGGTAGCCGCGATCGCCCACCTCGAGTCCGTGCGCCATCGCGCGAGCGGCGCGGTGCAACAGGTGGCGCGCCACGCCGCCTCGCTGGCAGTCGGCGGCGTCGCTGGCGGCGTCGTCCCCTCGATCGACAAGGTCGGCTCGAATCCCGTCGGCATGATGCCCGGGATCGACGTCGACCTCCTCGCGGGCACGCCGCTCGACCCGGCCTACAAGCCCGTTCGCGGTCCGTCGCCGGTGAAGGCGATCCCCGCGTCGGCCGGGTCGCACGTCTGGGAGCGCGACGCGTGCGGGCCGCGCCTGGTCTGGAAGCCGCCGGGCCATGTCGAGCCCTGAGGCGCCCTACGAGCTCGGGCGTGCCGAGCGGCGCGGCAGCGTCCTCGGCTTCCGAGTCGGCCAGGCGCTCGCGGCCGCGGTGGGGGCGGTCGCGTTCGTCGCGGGCATCGGCTCGGGCTCGGCGGCAGGGCTGGTCGCGGGCGTCGCGGCGGTGCTCGCCGCGATCGGGGTCGCGACGGTGCCCGTCGCCGGCCGCGGCCTCGACGAGTGGGTGCCGGTCGCGGCCTCGCACGTCGTTCGCGTGCGGGGTGGCGCGCTGTGCGCGGGCGCCTCGGTGCAGCCCGGGGGACGTGTCGCGGACCCCGCGCACCTGCGCTGGCCCGACGGCTCCGCGACGGTGGTCGCGGCGATCTCGCACCGGGGCCTGCGCGCGCTCGCCGCCGAGCCGCGGGCCTTCGGCGAGTCGGTCGCGTCGTGGCTCCGCGGCCTGGGCAGCGCGGGCGCGCCGTCGTGGACCGTGACCTTGCTCACGACCACCGGGCCGGGGTGCTCGCCTCGCACCGCGCCCTGGGTCGATCCCGGCATGCGCGTGACGTCGTGCATCGCCGTCAGCGCGCCCGAGCCGGTCGAGGTGGCCGACGCCCTGGCGGCAGCGGGGGTGCTCGGGGCGGCCGACCTCGGCGTCGACGGGCTCGACGAGCTCCTTGCTGCGCGCGTCGCGCCGGGATTCGGGTCGATCCTCGGCTGCGACGTCGTCGCACGGTGGCACCTCATCGAGGCGCCCGCGACCGTGCACGCCGCGTTCCTCGTCGAGGAGTGGCCGATGGGGAGCGTCGACGAGCAGTTCCTCGCGCCGCTGTGCGCGTCGCGCGACCGGCGCACCGTCGCGATCTCGATCCGCGTCGAAGAGCTCGGTCGGGCACGGGAGCGGACCGCGAGGGTGCGGACCGCAGCCGCCGCCGACGGGCAGCTGATCGCGCGCGGGGGCTTCCTCGCGTCGCCCGAGGCGGACCGCGACGCAGACCGTGATGCGGCGCGCGCGGGGGAGCTCGCCGTGGGGCACGGGTCGATACGCCTCGTCGGCGCCGTCGCCCTCGACGCCCGCGACGTCCTTGAGCTCGAGGCGGCGACAGCCCGGCTGCTCGCCGACGCCGCGACGTGTGGCGTGCGGCTGCGGCGCTGCGAGGGCGACCACCGTCGCGGCGTGCTCGCGACGATCCCGGGCTGGTGCATGCCGTGACCCGTCGTGCGCCGATCGGCGCGAGGACCCAGCTGCTGACGACGAGGCACGCGCCCGCGGTCGCGGCCGGACTGCACGACGCCGGCGGCACCGTCGAGGGCATGGTGATCGGCACGTGCAGCCTGGGCGGCCCGTATCACTTCGATCCCTTCGACGCCTACGCCGAGGGGCTCGTGACCAACCCGAACGTGCTCGTCGCCGGCCAGGTGGGCCGCGGCAAGAGCGCACTTGTCAAGTGCCTCCTCGCTCGTGCGCTCGTCGCGGGACGACGCTGCGTCGTCGTCGACCCCAAGGGCGAGTACACGTCATTCGCCGAGGCGATGGGCGCGACGCCACTCGTGCTCGAGCCAGGTGGGAAGGTGCGCCTCAATCCGCTCGCGGGGACCCGCGACGACACGGACCGTGAGGCGCTGCTGGGCGCGCTGGTCGCCGCGGGCATGGAGCGCCGCCTCGAGCCGTCGGAGCGCGCCGCGCTCGAGGTCGCGCTGCTCGCGGCCGACGAGCTCCCCGGCGAGACGACGCTCTGCGAGGTCCTCGACCAGCTGCTCTCGCCCAGCGGGGCGTCGGCGCGGTCGGTCGGCACCACGCCCGACGCGCTCGCGGCCGAGGGACGCACCGCCGCGCTCGAGCTCCGACGGCTCGTGCTCGGCGAGCTGCGCGGGATGTTCGACGGCCCGACGAGCGCCGGCGTGGACCTCGACGGCGACGTCGTCGTGCTCGACGTCTCGGGCGCGCTGCGCACCGGCGCGCTGCCGGCGGTGCTCAGCTGCGCGGCTGCGGCGATCGACGCGAGCCGCCGACAGACGCGGGCCGCGCGGACGATCCTCGTGCTCGACGAGGCATGGTCACTCCTCGCGAACGAGGGTGCGGCGAGGTGGCTGCAGGCCGGCTTCAAGCTCGCGCGCGCCCGCGGCGTCGCCCACGTGCTGGTGCTGCACCGCCTGAGCGACCTGGCCGCTGCGGGACCAGACGGCTCCGTGCAGTCCTCGATCGCTGCGGGGCTGCTCCGCGACGTCGAGACCTCCGTGCTCTTCGCTCAGCCGCCGTCGGAGGCCGGCGCACTGGCCGGTCTCCTCGGTCTCACCGAAACGGAGTGCGACGTCGTGGGGCGACTCGGGAGGGGTGCGGCACTGTGGCGCGTCGGTGCGGCGCGATCGATCGTCCGCCATGCCGTTGGGCCGGCTGAGACCGCCTTCGTCGACACGGACGCCGCGATGCGCGGATGACGCCGGTCGCCTGGGTGCTGGCGCTCGTCGCGCTCGTCGCGCTCGTCGCGGCATCGCGCACGGACGTGTCACACCCGCAACGAGCCGCCGTGCCGCGCTTCGGCGGGGCGACGACGGCATGGTCGCTGCGGGCACGACGCTCGTCGATGCCCCTCGGGCACTGGGCGCTTCGGGGCTGGCTGCGCACGCCGCTCCGGCTCGGTGCGCGAGCACCGGGCTCGGTGCTCGTGGTCGGCCCCACCCAGTCGGGGAAGACTTCGGCACTGTGCTGCCCCCTCGTGGCGGGGTGGCGCGGACCGGTGCTCGCCGCGAGCGTGAAGGGGGACCTTGTGGCCTCGACCGAGGCGGCGCGCCGGCTGCTCGGCACCGTCCAGGTCGTCGCCCCTGGCGTCGAGGGCTCCTCGGTGTGGGACCCCGTCGCCCAGGCTCGCAGCTTCGAGGAGGCGCGCGCGCTCGCGGCCGCGCTCACGGTTGGCACCGGCGCGGGCTCGAGCCAGGCCGACCAGGAGTTCTGGGCGTCGCTCGCCGCCAAGCTCCTCGCACCGATGCTCCTCGCCGCGAACCTCGCCGGCGGGACGATCGCCACGGTGTCGACGTGGCTCGACCGCCGTGACGTCGACGGCGCCCTCGAGCACCTCGTGGGGCTTCCCGAGGTCGCCGACGCGCTGGTCGCGTCGTTCACCCGCGACGACCGGACGCTGGGCTCGGTCATCGCGACGCTCGAGGCCGCGCTCGAGCCGCTGTGCGCGGGTGACGACGTGGTCGACCCCGCCGCGCTGCTCGAGGGGCCGAACACGTGCTTCCTCTGTGCGCCGATGCACGACCAGCGCCGGTTCCGTCCGCTCTTCAGCGGGCTGCTCCGCCAGGTGCTCGCGGCCGCCGCGGTGAGCTCGGAGCGCGGCGCGCCGAGCGGCCTGCTGGTGCTCCTCGACGAGGCGGCGTCGATCGCCCCGGTCGAAGAGCTCGACCAGATCGCCGCGACCTGCCAGGGCCAGGGCGTCACCTTGGTCACCGTCTGGCAGGACCTCGCGCAGCTCACCGCTCGCTACGGCGCGAAGTCGAGAACCGTGGTCAACAACCACACGACGCGGGTGCTGCTGGGCGGCCTCGCGGACCCGACGCTCGACGAGTGGCTCCCGACGCTCACGGGCTCGTCGCGAGCTGCGCGCGGCGACGGCTCAGTCGCGACGCTGCGTAGCGACGACGTGCGCCAGTGGCCCAAAGGCGCCGCGCTCCTCGTCGCGGGGCGTCACGCCCCGGTGCGCCTGCGCCTCGAGCACCCGCGGCGGAGCTCAAGGGCCCCCTCGGCCCCGGTTCATTACGCTTCGTGAGTGGCGCACTTCGACCCGACCGATCCCCGCTGGGTCGTCGACCCCCAGCCGCTCTTCGACGAGCTGCGCGAGGACGCGCCCGTGCACCAGACGCCCGACGGCTACTGGGTCTTCTCGCGGCACGCGGACTGCCTCTCAGTCCTGCGGGATCGGCGCGCCTCGTCGGACTCGCTGCACGTCGACCCCGAGCGCGCCCCGAAGGGCTTCTCGTCGTCGAGGCGCGGCGAGACCCTCGAGTCGATCCGCGCGGGCGAGCCCGACGCGCGCCCGTTCCTCTTTCGCGACCCGCCCGACCACACCCGGCTGCGCGGCCTCGTCCAGCGCGCGTTCACGCCGCGGACGGTCGCCCAGCTCACCGGCTTCGTCGAGCGCGAGTGCGACCGACTGCTCGACGAGGCGCAGGCGGGCGGCACGTTCGACGTGGTCGACGCGCTCGCCTGGCCGCTGCCCGTGGCGGTCATCTGCGAGCTCTTGGGCGTCCCCCCCGAGGACCACCTCGAGTTCCGCGCGCGCTCCGCGGCCCTCGCACGGGGGCTCGACCCCGAGTTCCTCTTGCCGCCCGAGCTCATCGTGGCCCGAGACGAGGCGCTCTTGGAGTTCGCGGTGTACTTCCACGGACTGTTCGAGCAGCGACGACGCGCGCCGAGCGACGACCTGCTGTCCGCGCTCGTCGCGGCACACGACGGCGAGGACCGCCTGAGCGACGAGGAGCTCCTGTCGACGGCCATCCTCCTGCTCGTCGCGGGACATGAGACGACCGTCAACCTGCTCTCGGGCGGCGTGCTCGCGCTCGCCCGCGACCACGACGCCCAGGCTCGCTGGCGCAAGGACCCCGAGCTCGACCGCACCGCGCCCGACGAGCTGCTCCGGCTCACCTCTCCGGTGCAGCTGACGGGCCGCACGCTCGTCGAGGACATGGTCGTCGGCGGCGAACCCCTCGAGGCCGGGACGTTCTGCATGCTGCTGATCGGCGGCGCGAACCGCGACCCACTGGTCTTCGAGGAGGCGTCGGCAGTTCGGCTCGACCGCGAACCGAACCCGCACCTCGGCTTCGGCTTCGGGCTGCACCACTGCCTCGGCGCGCCGCTCGCGAGGCTCGAGGCGAGGATCGCGCTGCGCCGCTTCCTCGACCGCACGGGCTCGTTCCACGTCGCCGACGGCGCGGTCCCGCACTACCGACCGAACTTCGTG
>DATKGG010000064.1:0-36572 GCA_035510855.1 Acidimicrobiales bacterium | reverse complement strand
ATTCATGGCGATAGGGTCCGTGATCACGAGGGCTCTCTTTCTGTTGGCTTAGTCACCAAACAGAATTGCAGAGCCCTCGTTTACGTGGTCAGTTTGCTGCCAAGCGCCAAGCGCAAGACCCCGCTCGAATCCGAAGAACCGGATAGATGGCATGGCAAGCCACAATGGCTCCCGAGGGTGGTGCGCTAGAACGAGCGTCATCCTCCCCCGTCGAGGGCGACGGCGATGAGCGAGAGCGCCGTCGTGAAGAGATCCGTCGAGGTGTCATTGGTCAGCACGATGAACCTCGCGTCGTCGTCCGGCATCGTTGCGTTGATCGACTGGAATCCAGCGTTCCCGCCCGTGTGAAACACGATCGAGTGCCCAGCCACGTCGGCCATGTACCAGGCGTAGCCGTAGCCCTCGAGCGTCACTCCGCCGAGCTCCTCGGTGACATGGGTGTGCACCGTGAACATCTGTCGTCGAGATTCATCGCTGAGCAGCCGTCCCGCCTCGAGCGCCGCGTCCCACGCCGCGAGGTCATCGATCGTCGACCAGACGTCGCCTGCGCCCATGCCGACGATGTCGAGTTCGAACGACGCAACGGGCTCGCCGAGGTGCAACGGCGACGCGAGGCCAGCCTGACCGACCCCGTTACCCGCGAATGTCGAGCGAAGTCCGAGGGGCGAGAAGATCTCGTCGGAGAGGAACTCGCGGTAGGGCGTGTCGCTCACGCGCTCGACGATGTGTGCGAGCAGGACGTAGCCCGGGCTGCTGTACGCATACTCAGTGCCAGGGATGCTCAGCAGAGGAGCACGGCGGAACAGCTCGAGCTCCTCGTCGGCCGGCACGTGTGCGGTGAGATCTAGCTCGGGCAGCTGGGGCCAGTGAACAAGACCTGCGGTGTGACACAGGAGCTGATGCACCGTGATCCCCTCCCAGATCGACGGCGAGCCCTCAAGGTGGCCGACGAGGTGGTCATCGACCGACAGCAGCCCGCCATCGACCAGCAGCAGGACGGCGGCTGCGGTGAACTGCTTGGACACTGACGCGATCTGGAAGCGCGTGCCGACGTCGATCGGTGCTTCGGGCTGCCCGCCAGTCGTCCCGCCCGCGTACTGGAAGACGACCTCCCCGCCACGCTGCACGAGGGCAGTTCCGCGCAGATCAGGCACAACTTCAGGGGTTCGAACGGTCTTTGCACCCTTGCCGGCCACGTCAACCCTTCCCCTCAGCGACGAGATCTTTGAGGTCAGAATGACATCACTATGACACCAGAACAGCGCTCTGTCAACGGCACGGATGCTCGCTCGAAGGAGCCGAGGCGTCCGGCATACCGGGTCCTGCATCTCCGACGCCGAGGACATCGCGGCTCGCATCCGAACGCCCCTCGGCCACTGCAGGGGTCTCGCGGAAAAGAAGGAGAAGAAGATGCACGGCGGACTCGCCTACCTCGTCAGGGACAACATGGCGGTCGCCGCAAGCGCGCAGGGTGCGTCCTCGTCCAGGTCGACCCCGAGGTGTCCGACCGGCTCGTTCGCATCAACAATGCAGCGGCGACGGTCATGCGTGGGCGACCAATGCACGCTGGCTCAGGGTCGCCGATGCCGACGTTCGTGCCAACTGACAATCGAGTCGGTGTACAGCGCGGCGTGTCGTACGCGAGGACGCCCATGAAGAAGTGGGCTGCGCTGAGGCACGCAATCTCAGCTTGCGACCCACGCGATCGCGTCGTCACGTTGCACGAGCCCGAAGACCTTGACGTCCCCTGGGGTCATCCAACCGAAGAGCATCGTCACGTAGGACATCCACTCGATGTCGGTCACGAGTGCGATGCGCTTCCATGACCGAAAGTGCTGGAGTCCAAACTTCAGGTCCTCCCACAGTGCTCCCCCCGACAGCCCCTTGAAGTCAGGGATGATGATGAGGAATCGGATCTCACCGGACTCGCCGGCTCGCTCCAGCGCGGGCAACACGACGTCGCGGTAGTCCGTGGCATGCAGCGTGCCGCTTGCCTCGAATCCGACGACACCGGGAGGCAGGTCCTCGAGCAGCTTGATCATTTCGTCCTCCCTCCGACCCGCACGGTACCGCTTCGTCGCTGTCGTTGCAGGCGGTTGCCCGACCCAGCGACTGCATGATCGCTTCGGATACCGTGCGGAGACGATGGCCAGGCGACCTATCGACCGGCTCCGCAGCATCTGCCTCGCACTCCCCGAGTCCTACGAGGAGACGACGTGGGGCGACGCGACGTTTCGTGTCCGCAAGAAGATCTTCGCGGGCGCCGCGGACAACGACGCGGGGTGCTCGGTCAGCCTGAAGGCGGATCGAGCAGAGCAGGCGGCACTGCTCGCGCAGGGACCCCCGTTCTTCCTTCCGGCGTATGTCGGATCGAAAGGGTGGATCGGCGTCGACCTCGCGTCGCCGAACGTCGACTGGGATGAGGTGAACGAGCTCGTGCGTGAGAGCTATCGGCTCGTGGCTCCAAAGGGGCTCGCGGCACACGTGGAGTAGCCGCGGAGCAATTCTCGACACCACCGTCTCGACGAATGGTCGTGGCACTCTCCAACCACCCGTCGACGACGACGGAGACTCCACCTGCGGTGCGGGAGCCGGAGGTACCCTCGAGCGTGAAATTCCGATGCCTCGCCGCCGTCGCGATGGGTGGCGCGATCCTCGCGGGATGCGGGAGTGCGGGGCCGTCCGGGCCTGCCGTGTCGGCGATCCTGCCGGCGCACGGACCGACGACGGGCGGCACCGACGTGTCAATCACGGGCTCGGACTTCGCCAACGCGACGAGCGTCGACTTCGGGACGCAGTCCGCACGATTCACCGTCGTCAACAACACGAGTCTCAGCGCGGTGGCCCCCGCGGGGATCGGCAACGTCGACGTCACCGTGACCGTGCCGGGCGACGCCCCGATGTCGTCGTCCCAAGACCAGTTCTCCTACCGCACCGTGCCGACCGTCCGTGCTGTCAAACCAGCCACGGGGCCTTCGCGTGGCGGCACCAGGGTCCTGGTGCAAGGCACTGGCTTCGGAGCTGGATCGAGGATGCTCGTCGGCCATCATCCCGCGCGCGTCGTCGAGATCAAGAACCCCGACGCGCTCTACGGCATCATCCCGCCGGGATTCGGCATGCAAGACGTTCGAGTCGTGACCTCGAATGGTGCGTCCGTACCGAGGGCGTCGGTGCAGTTCCACTACCGCTCGAGAGTCCTCGTGATCGGTGACTCGCTCGGGATCGACCTCGACTGGGGATTCACGCCCACGCTGCCAGACGGTCACTATCTGTCCGTCATCGACGACGCGGTGGGATCGACCGGCCTCGTTCGATCGGACTTCTACAACTGGCCGAAAAAGCTCAAGGACGAGATGCGCTCGGTGCACCCAACTGTCGTGGTCGCACTGTTCGGCGCCAATGACCAGCAGCCCATTACAACGAAGCATGGTCTCGCAGCAGTGGGGACCCGGGCCTGGGCCGTCGCCTATGAGGCGAGGGTGCGCCAGCTGGTCCGCATCGTGGTCTCGGCCGGCGCGGCCATTGCCTGGGTGGGCATGCCGAGGATGGGACCTCGAGCCGACGTCTCGCAACGCTTCGTCAACCAGGTCAACGCCATCGATGAGGCCGCACTGCGCGCCATCGCGATGGGCAGGTTCGTGAGCATCGCAAAGCTGTTCACCACCGCCTCTGGGTCGTACACGCCCTACGTCAGGCTCGGTCGCGCACTCGCGCTCGGACGCCAGCCCGACGAGGTCCACCTCACGCCTTCGGGCGCGTCGGCGATCGACACGCTGGTCATCGGGACGCTCTTCCGAATGGCCACGGCGACGACGCGTTAAGCGGACCGACGTGCCCCGTCGTCACTGGCATAGAACTCGACGCATCCACATAGAGGCACTGCGCTCGTTGCAAGACTCCAGGAGGTGCACGTGAGTCATTCCGACCGTCATGCGAAGTCTGGATGGAGGACCGCCGTGATAGTCACGGCCTTGTCACTGGGCGTCGCTGCGTTGGCGCCGTTCGCCGCAGCGAGCCAGACGAGGCTGCGTGCGTCAGCGCATCACTTGATCAACGACCTCTCACAAGTCGCGATGCGCAACTCGCAGCAGGGTTACGGACTGTTCGTGACCTCTGACGGCACACCATGCAAGACCTACGTCGCTCGCACGTCGGACGGCGCATCGACGTTCCATGCGCTGGCGCACGCGCCGGGCTGCGGCGGGATGCTGGCCACCGACAGTGAGGGTGACGCGTTCCTAGGCGACAGCGACGCGCTATTCGTGTCCCACGACAGTGACGCAGCGTGGTTCCGGATCCCTGAGCCCGGGCGCGTCGCACAGGTCGTCGCCGTCGGCGCGACGGTGTGGGCAGCGTTCGCGAGCTGTCGGTCGAAGTTGGCGACGGACTTCCCCCTCGAGCTGTCTGTCTCGATGAATGGCGGGCGGCCGTGGCGGCTCGACGCCGCACAGCCGAATGGCGCTCGGGGATGGTCTGACGGTGGCGGCGGGACCTACCTCGTGCTCGCAAGCAACACGGTGGGCTTACGTCGTCTCGCATCCCGAGAAGGGGGCCATGTGGCCGATCTGGGTCACCGTGGAGGACCCCGCACTGTGCCAGGGCTACCTGAGCGCAGTCGCCGCGACGTCGGGCACGACCGCCTTCGTGATCGGCAATCGTGCCACCATGCAGGCCACTCACAACGCCGGTAAGTCCTGGTCGTCGGTGAAACCGATCGGCGACATCAGAGGCGACCGTGCGCCCGTCGAGGTGGAGTTCTTCAACGCGAACGAAGGGTTCGCGGTCGGCGTCGGGTTCTCGAGCGGGAAAGTGACGATCTGGCGCACGAGCAACGGCGGGAGAAACTGGTCGTCGAGCCAGCCCAGAATCAGCTGATCTCGCGCGGCGCTGGTGTGCGACGGTGCCACGCGTGCCATCCGCACTTAGGCGCGCGGGCCGCGACGCAGACGTCACAAGGCATCGTGATCCCCGAGGGCGCCGGCCAATCCAACGAGGTTGGACCGCTGCCATGCGAACCGCCCCGGAGACGCTGATGTCGACTGACTCGTTCCGCTTCACGCGCAAGGTTGGTGACCGATCGCGGCATGGCGGTCGGACCCATCTACATTTGAGCGACCTGAGACGGAGGATCCATGCCCTCGTTCCCCTACATCGATCAGTTCGGCGTCCACGATCGGCTCCCTGAGTCGGGCACCCCGCGAGCCGAGGTGCTCGAGCAGTTGGCCGCGATGGCCCGAGCCGAGGACCCGATGTGGGAGACCGGCAAGTGCTCCGGCACGATGTACTGCGGCGACCACGAGCACTACGACTTCATCAACCAGGCGTTCAGCCACTTCTCGCACGTGAACGCGCTACAGCGCGACATGTGCCCGAGCGCGACGAAGTTCGAGGCAGAGATCATCGCCATGACGCTCGACATGCTCGGCGCGAGCAGCGACGGAGCCTCGCAGCCTTCGGGCCTCGTGACGACAGGTGGGACGAACTCCATCGTCCACGCGGTCCTCGCGTACCGAGAGCACGCCGCGTCGCGCACGCGAACGCCGAACCTGATCAAGCCCGAGACCGCGCACCCCGCCTTCGACAAGGCGTGCCACCTCTTCGGCATCGAGCTGCGCCGGGCACCTGTCGACCCGGTCACGACCGAGGTCGACCTCGACTGGGTCGCCGATCACATCGACAAGGACACGGTCGCGCTCGTGGGCTCGGCGTGCAACTACGGCTACGGCACAATCGATCCCATCGAGTCGCTCGGTGAGCTCGCACTCGATCGCGGTGTGGGGCTCCACGTCGACGGTTGCCTCGGCGGATTCATCCTGCCGTTCGGCCGTGAGCTCGGCTACGACATCGCGGCGTTCGACCTCGCCGTCCCCGGGGTCACCTCGATGTCGGCCGACACCCACAAGTACGGCTACGGCCTGAAGGGCTCGAGCGTGCTGTGCTTCAACGACAAGGCGCTGCGCAACAGCCAGTACTTCTTCCAGACCTCCTGGAGCGGGGGCAAGTACTGCACGCCGGGCATCGAGGGCTCGCGCTCCGGCGGCCTCCTCGCCGCCACGTGGGCGTCGATGGTCCAGCTCGGCCGTGAGGGCTATCGCCGGTACGCCGAGGCGATCTTCGCGACGTCAGTCGCAATGCAGGCCGCGGTCGCGTCCCACGACGAGCTCCGCATCCTCGGGCGGCCGAGCTTCCTCTTCGCGTTCACGTCGGACGCGTTCGACATCTACCACGTGAACGACTTCCTGCGGACGAGAGGGTGGCGCCTCAATGGCCAGCAGTACCCCAACGCGCTGCACATGGCCGTGACGCGGCCACAGACCCAGCCGGGCGTCGTCGAGGCCTGGGCAACCGACCTGGCTGACGCCGTCGAGCACGCGAGGAAGAACGCAGCGTCCGCACCCAGGTCGGGCTCCATCTACGGCGGCGTGATCGGCGGCCTCACCGACGAGGCAGACGAGTTCATCCGCGCGGTGATGACCGACATGATGGACAAGCAGAGCTCCCTCCCGGCTGCTCGATGACCGAGGGCCACGAGCCGCTCTGCCTCGCGATCGATCTCGGCACTGGCGGGCTGAAGGTCGGTGTGGTCTCGCTCGAGGGCCGCCTCGTTGCCCAGGAACTCCACGCCGTCTCGACTCACTACGGCCAGGGCGGCGCTGCCACCCAGGACGCGGGCGCGTGGTGGCGCACGATCTCGGACGCTTCCCGCCGGATCCTCTCGCGTGAGGACGTCGAAGCTCACGACGTGGCGGCTGTCGCGGTCACGGGGCAGTGGTCCTCCACGGTCCCAGTCGACGCGAACGGCGTCCCGACCGGGGCCTGCGTCATGTGGATGGACTCGAGGGGCGGGCCGTACACGCGCCGGCTCATCGGCGGCAAGGTCCAGGGCTACCGGCCCGCGGCGATCACGAAGTGGATCACGAAGACAGGCGGGGCGCCCTCGACGTCGGGCGACGACCCGATCGGCCACCTCCTCTACCTGCTCCATGACGAGCCCGAGCTCGTCGCGCGCACGAGCTGGTTCCTCGAGCCAGTCGACTACCTCACGATGCGGTTCAGCGGCGTCGCCGCCGCGTGCCACGCGTCGATGCAGGGTGCGTGGCTGACGGACAACCGTCGACTCGACGTGCTCGAGTACGACGCCGACCTGGTCGGACCGCTCGGCATCCCGACGGACAAGCTGCCGCCGCTCCACGAGATCGGCTCGGTCGTCGGCCACGTGCAGGCCGTCGTCGCCGACGCCCTCGGTCTCAGGGGCGGTGTCGCGGTCGTCACGGGGCTGCCCGACCTCCAGGCCGCGGCCGTCGGAGCGGGCGCCGTTGCCCCGTACGCGACGCACCTCGCGCTCTCGACCACCTCGTGGATCAGCTGTCCGGTCCCGAAGAAGCACACCGACTCCTTCCACTCGATCGCCACCGTGCCAGGGCTCACCAACGACAGCTACCTGCTGGTCAACAACCAAGAGACCGGGGCCAAGGCGCTCGAGTGGCTCCGAGGGATCCTCGCGGGCGGCGGTGTCGCGCTCGACTATGACGAGCTCAGCCAGCTCGCACTCACCGCGGACCCAGGGGCAGGCGGGGTGCTGTTCACGCCGTGGCTCGCCGGCGAGCGCTCCCCCGTCGACGACCGCAGCGCGCGCGGCGGCTTCACGAACCTGTCGCTCTCGACGACGACCGCGGACATGGTCCGCTCCGTGTTCGAGGGCGTGGCCTACAACAGTCGCTGGCTGCTCGGCTATGTCGAGAAGTTTGCGAAGCAGCGGCTCGACCCGATCCGCCTCGTCGGTGGCGGCGCGCGCTCGGCGCTGTGGTGCCAGGTGTACGCCGATGTCCTCAACCGTCGCGTCGAGCAGGTCCAGGACCCGATGTTCGCCCAGCTGCGGGGCATGGCCGCCGTCGCCGGGGTCGCGCTCGGTCACCGGCGCCTCGAGGAGACAGTGTCGGTCCTGCCGCCCACGCGCGCCTTCGAGCCCGACGCCTCGCGAGCGGCGCGCTACGACGAGCTTGCCGAGGAGATCCCCGAGCTCTACGCCGAGGGCAAGAAGCGCTGGCGCCGGCTCAATCGAGCTCGCTGACTCCTCGTCGTTGATCTCGGGCGGCTAGAGGGGTGTGACGTAGGCGCCCTGGATGCCGCCGTCCACCATGAACGTCGACGCGGTGATGAACGAGGCGTCGTCACTCGCGAGGAACAGCGCCGCGCTCGCGATCTCCTCGGGCTCGGCGAACCGCCCCATCGGGACGTGCACGAGCCGCCGGGCGGCGCGCTCGGGGTCCTTCGCGAAGAGCTCCTGGAGCAACGGCGTGTTCACCGGCCCGGGGCACAGCGCGTTCACCCTGATGCCCTCGCGTGCGAACTGCACGCCGAGCTCTCGGCTCATCGAGAGCACGCCGCCCTTGGAGGCGGTGTAGGAGATCTGCGAGGTCGCGGACCCGAGCACGGCGACGAACGATGCCGTGTTGATGATCGACCCACCGCCTCGGGCCTGCAGGTGCGGGATGCCGTAGTGGCAGCACAGGTACACCGAGGTGAGGTTCACCTCCTGGACCCGCCGCCAGGCCCCGAGCGACGTCGTGAGGATCGAGTCGTCCTCGGGCGGCGAGATGCCCGCGTTGTTGAAGAGGACGTCGATGCCCCCGAACGTGGCCGCGGTCGTCTCGAAGCACCGCTCGACGCTGCCTTCGTCCGCCACGTCGACGTGGCAGAAGGACCCACCGATCTCGGCTGCGAGCGCCTCGCCCTCGCTCGTCGCGAGGTCCGCGACCATGACGCGTGCGCCTTCCTCGGCGAATCGGCGCGCGCTCGCGCGGCCGATGCCGCTCGCCGCACCCGTGATGACCGCGATCTTGCCCTCGAGACGACCCATCAGACCTCCGTCGAGATGAACACGTTCTTTTCCTCGCTGAACCCGAGCAGGGCATCGGGCCCGAGCTCGCGCCCGATGCCGGACTCCTTGAAGCCGCCGAACGGCGTCGAGTACCGGACCGACGAGTTGGAGTTGACCGACAGCGTCCCAGCCTGGAGTCCGCGCGCGACACGAAGCGCACGTCCGATGTCCTTGGTCCAGATCGAGCCCGACAGGCCGTACCGCGAGTCGTTGGCGATCGACAGTGCCTCGTCCTCGCCAGTGAAGCGAACGACCGAGACCACGGGTCCGAAGATCTCCTCGCGCGTCGCGCGCCCCGCGGTGTCGCGCGGCACGAGCACCGTCGGCGGGTACCAGTAGCCCTGCCCCGTCGGCGCGCTCCCCCGGAACGCGACCTCAGCGTCGTCGACGTACGAGCGAACCCGCTCGAGCTGTGTGGCCGAGATGAGAGGCCCGACCTCGCTCGACTCGTCGGTCGGGTCGAGGACCCGCACGTTGCTGACCGCGACCTCGAACAGCTCCATGAACCGGTCGTAGACGTCGGACTCGACAAGGAGGCGCGACCGCGCACAGCAGTCCTGGCCCGCGTTGTCGAAGACCGCATAGGGCGCTTGAGCGGCAGCCCGCTCGACGTCGGCGTCCGCGAACACGATGTTCGGGCTCTTGCCGCCGAGCTCCAGGGTGACGCGCTTCATCTGCGTCGCACACGCGGCCATGACCTGGCGGCCGACGGCACCCGAGCCGGTGAAGCAGACCTTGCGCACCGAGTCGTGCGTGACGATGCGGTCGCCGACGACGCGGCCCTCGCCCGCCAGGACCTGGAACACGCCCTCTGGAATCCCCGCCTCGAGCGCGAGCTGCTCGAGCCTGATCGCGGTGAGGGGGGTCTGCTCGGCGGGCTTCAGCACGACTGTGTTGCCTGCCGCGAGTGCGGGCGCGGCACCCCATGCGGCGATCGGCATCGGGAAGTTCCACGGCACGATGATCCCGACGACGCCGAGCGGCTCATAGAAGGTGAGGTCGACGCCGCCGGCGACGGGGATCTGGCGGCCGACGTGGCGCTCGGGCGCGCCGGCGAAGTAGGCGAGCACGTCGCGGACGTTCTGTGCCTCCCATCGCGCGCTGGCGATGGTGTGCCCGGCGTTGGCGACCTCGAGGTCGGCCAGCTCACCCAGGTGCGCGTCCACGTTCGCGGCGAACCGGTGCAGCAGCCGGGCGCGATCCGCGGGAGCGACCGAACGCCATGCAGGGGCTGCGGCTGCGGCGTCGGCGATCCTCGCGTCAGTCTCCTCAGCGTCGAGGAACTCCACGGCTCGGATCGTCGACTCGGTCGCGGGGTTCACGACCTGCACCGTCGAGCTCACAGGCGCTCGAATCCCCGGTAGCGCTCCCAGTCCGTCACCGACGCGCCGAAGGCGGCCAGCTCGACGCGCGCGGCGTGGACGTAGTGGTCGACCACCTCGTCGGAGAACGCGGCCCGGACCATGTCGCTGTGCTCGAAGAGCCCCAGGGCCTCACTGAGGCTGGTCGGCATGCGGGGCGCGCCCGAGCCGTGGGCGTTGCCCTCGAATCCCTCGCGAAGCGGCAGGGCGTCGTCGATCCCGCGCAGGCCCGCGGCCACGAGGGCGGCGATCGCGAGGTACGGGTTCACGTCCCCGCCGGGGATCCTCGTCTCGACGCGAAGCGAGTCGCCATGGCCGACGACGCGGAACGCGCACGTCCGGTTGTCGCGTCCCCAGAGCAGCGCCGTCGGCGCAAACGATCCCTCGACGAACCGCTTGTAGCTGTTGACGTTGGGCGCGAGGAACACGCTCAGCTCCCGTGCGTGCGCGATGAGACCCGCGAGGAAGTGCTCGAAGACCTCCGACAAGGCATGCGGGTCATCACCCGCGAATACGGGCGCGCCCGAGACGTCGCGAACCGAGAGGTGTATGTGGCACGAGTTGCCCTCCCGCTCGTCGAACTTCGCCATGAACGTGAGGCTGCAACCCTCCTGGGCCGCGATCTCCTTCGCGCCCAGCTTGAAGAGGCTGTGCTCGTCGGCCTTGTCGAGCAGCTCGGCGTAGCGGAACGCGATCTCGTGCTGGCCGAGGTTGCACTCGCCCTTGGCAGACTCGACCACCATGCCTGCCCCTCGCATGGATCGGCGGAGCCGGCCGAGCAACGGCTCGATCCGCCCGGTGCCCTGCAGGGAGTAGTCGACGTTGTAGAGGTTCACCGGCGTCATGGACCGGTAGCCCGCGGACCAGGCCTCCTCATAGGTGTCGGTGAAGACCAAGAACTCGAGCTCCGTGCCCGCAAGCCCGGTCCATCCTCGGTCGGCGAGGCGGGCGACCTGCCGGGCGAGCACCTGGCGCGGTGACACCGCGACCGTCATCGCGTGCTCGTCTTCGACGTCGGCGAACACGAGCGCCGTCCGGTCGTGCCACGGCACACGCCTGATCGTGGCGAGGTCGGGCCGAAAGACGAGGTCGCCATAGCCGTTGCTCCACGACGAGAGCGCGAAGCCGTCGACGGTCGCCATGTCGACGTCCGAAGCGAGCAGGTACCCGCAGCCCTCGAGCGTCCCGGCGGCGACCTCTGCCAGGAAGAACTCGGCGTCGAGGCGCTTGCCCTGGAGACGTCCCTGCATGTCGGCGACCGCCACGAGGACCGTGTCGACCTCGCCGGAGTCAACGAGCGCGGAGAGCGCCTCGAGGGAGGGCCGATCCGGCGGCGCTGCTGTCACTCGACCTCCCAGGTACGCGTCTCGACGTCGGCCGCCGTCACATTAGGTCGCGCGCCACGCACACCTCGTGGGGCCCGAGCTCGAAGTACCGAACTCGAGGTCGCTCGGCTACAGATCGCTCCGCGCCACGCGATACAGGTACGGCCGGTCGTCGAGACGACTGATGAACGCCCTCGTGGCGTCAGCGCCGTCGACGATTGGCCGGTACTCGCGCTCGATGGAGGCGAGATCGTACGGACCGGGCCACCACCGCTCGGCGTGGGGCGTGCCACGCCATCTCGACAGCAGCGAGAAGTCGGTCCGCGTCACGGGCTCGAAGCTGAACCGCATCGCGAGAGGATGCCCCGGGGACCGGGTTCTCGGTGCGACCGGCCTCACAGCTCGAAAGACCTGGCCGCACCGCGACACGTACCGGGTGACACTCTGTGGGAGGTCCCATGCGACGCTCGATCGGTCTTGGACTAGGTATGGCGATGGCCGCGACGCTGCTCGCAGGATGCGGCGTCGCCGAGGAAGGCGCCAACGCCAACGCGACGGCAGCGCGATCACACGCACGGTGCTCGCTCAGCGGCGTGCCGTCCATCGTGCTGAGCGACACGACGCCAACGCCGGCGCTGACCGTGCACGCCGGGGGTCAATTCACCGTGCTGGTCCCGCCATGGGTCTCGACGCACGCCACGGTTGTCAGCGTCGGGGCGGCCGGGATCGCAGTCGAGCAGTGCACGGTGCTCCTCCCCGGCGGCGGGCGCCGGTCGATCTTCACCGCGCTGGGTGCCGGCACGAGCTCGCTCAGTGCGACCGTCACGCCGGCGAGCGGCCTGTTCATGCCGGCCTGGGGCGGGACGGTCACGGTTGGACGGTGACTACCGGCAGCTCTTGCAGTGACCGAGCACGTCCAGTGAGTGCGACAACGGCTGGAACCCCTCTTGCCGGGAGAACTCCTCCACCATCGTGTGCACGGCATGCTCGAACGCCTCGGTTGGCGTGACGTCCGTCACGCTGCCGCAGCTCGTGCAGAGCAGGTGATGGTGGTGCTCGGTGAGGTCCTCGGCGAGCTCGAACCGCGTGAAGTCGTCGTTTGCGGCCACCCGTCTGACGACGCCCACGCCCTGAAGATCGACGAGGTGCCGGTACGCGGAGCTTCGCGGGACCTTCGGCAGCGCCGCCTCGACGTCCGCGATGCTCGCGGGCTGTCCTCGGCGCAGCAGCAACTCGACGATCGCTCGCCTGCCGGTGGTGTAGCGCAGGTCACTCTGTCGGAGCCGATGCTCAACGAGCTCGTGGATGCTGCCATCGGGCGTCGTCGCTGCTGCAGTCCCGGGGCGGGTCGACACGATGAAGGAGTCTACGGTCTCAGTTGTAATGAGACTGAGTCTTGTTCTACGGTGCGACGGTGGCCTTGTCGCTCGTGGCCTTTGGCCACCACCGTCGGCGCACGTGGGCCATCGCGGCCCTGCTCACCGGCTCACTGACGCTCGCCGCGTGCGGCGGCACACCTTCGAACGGCCCGACCGGCGTGATCCAGGCGATCGGCGCAGAGAGCCAGTACGCCAACGTGCTGTCCCAACTCGGTGGCAAGGACATCCACGTGTCCTCGGTCCTGAACAACCCGGCCTCGGACCCGCACACCTTCGAGGCGAGCACGCGCGTGGCAGAAGAGGTGAGCCAAGCCCAGCTCATCGTTCAAAACGGCGTCGGCTACGACACGTTCATGGACACCATCGAGGCGGCGTCGCCGAGCTCCAGCCGAAAGGTGATCGTCGCACAAGACGTCCTTGGTCTCCCCACCAATACGCCGAATCCCCATCTTTGGTACAGCCCGAGGACGATGCCGGCGGTTGCGAGGGCGGTCACTGCTGACCTGGTGGCACTCCAGCCGAGTCACGCCTCCTACTTCCGAGCGAACCTCGCGACGTTCCTCGCGTCGCTCAAGCCGTGGCTCGCCGCCATCGCGAGCTTCAAAGCAACGTACGGCCACACCCCCGTCGCCGTCACCGAGCCGGTGTCCGACTACCTGCTCCAGGCAATGGGGACGAATGTCAAGACCCCCTTCGTCTTCCAGGCCGACGTCATGAATGGCGTGGACCCGTCCCCTGAGGACATCTCGCTCGAGAACGGCCTCTTCACGAACCACACGGTGAAGGTGTTCTGTTACAACGAGCAGGTCGTGGACGCGCTCACCATCTCGATGCGCCAGGCAGCGATCTCAGCGGGGATCCCCGTCGTCGCGGTCTACGAGACCATGCCGACGCCGGGCTACGACTTTCAGACATGGATGGTCGCCGAAGTCGCCGCGATCCAGGCAGCCGTCGCGAACGGCACGTCGACGCAGCACCTGTGAGCGCCACTGACGCGGTTCCAGCCAATCGAGCGGTCCTCGAGGTCGACGACGTGTCGGTGTCCTTCGCCGGGCGGACCATCCTCGACCACATCTCCTTCGAGATCCGCCCGGGCGAGTTCACCGGGCTGATCGGTTCGAACGGAGTCGGCAAGACGACGCTCCTGCGAGTGATCCTCGGGCTCCAGCGGTCGAGCACCGGCGCCGTCAGGATCCACGGCGCGCCACGGAGGCGAACGAGTCGCTCAATCGGCTACGTCCCGCAGAAGGTCCTCCTCGACCCCGACGTGCCGGTGCGCGCGCGTGACCTCGTCGCACTCGGCCTCGATGCGCATCGCATCGGGCTGCCGATGCGCACGGCAGCCCAGCGGGACCTCGTCGAACGCACTCTGGAGGAGGTCGACGCGACGTCCTTCGCCGACGCCAGAGTCGGGTCCCTGTCGGGTGGCGAGCAGCAGCGGGTCCTCATCGCCCACGCGCTCATCAGCCGGCCCGAGCTCCTGCTGCTCGACGAGCCACTTGCCAACCTCGATCCGAAGAGCGTCCAAGAGATCGTGGCCCTGCTCCACCGCATCGTCGTCCAGCACGGTGTCGCCGTGCTGCTCTCGGCACACGAGATGAACTCGTTGCTCCCGGTCATGGACCGGATCGTGTACGTCACGGGTGGACGAGCCGCGAGCGGCACGACCGACGAGGTCATCCGCTCCGATGTCTTGAGCGCGCTCTACGGCCACCACGTCGACGTCCTGCAGCTGCACGGTCGCGTGCTCGTGGTCGCCGAACCCGGATCGGAGACAGACGATCTCCCGAGCCACCCCACCTTGCAGGTGGACTGATCGTGCGCTTCGTCTTCGAGCCTGGGTTCTTCTCGAACGCACCGGTGCGAGGGGCGCTCACCTTGGGCGCGATCGTCGCGGTCGTCTCTGCAGTGGTCGGCACGTTCACGGTGCTGCGGAGCCAGTCCTTCGCGGGGCATGCCCTGACTGACGTCGCGACCGCCGGCGGGGCCGCGGCGACCTACTACGGGGTCAGCGTGCTCGCAGGCTTCATCTCGGCGAGCGTGATCGGAGCGGGGTCCATCGAGGCGATCGGCGCGGACCGCGTGCGTCGCCGAGACATCGCGACGGGCATCGTGCTCGGTGCGGCCACGGGGCTGTCAGCACTGTTCTTGTGGCTGGACTCGTCGTCGACGACAACGGGCGCCTCCCAGCAGATCCTGTTCGGCTCGATCTTCTCGGTATCGTCCTCGACCGTCGCGGACGCGGCTGTCCTCAGTGCCGCGATCCTGCTCGTCGTCGCCGTTCTGTGGCGCCCCATTCTGCTGAGCGCGGTGAGCCCGGAGATCGCCGCGGCGCGCGGCATCCGCACGAGGCTCGTCGGGCTCCTGTTCACGCTCGCCTTGGCGATCACCGTCGGCGTCACCTCGATCGCGATCGGCTCGATCCTGTCAACGGCGCTGCTCATCGGCCCCGCCGCGGCCTCGCTGCGCGTGACGCGCACCGTCGTGCGCGCGATGGCGCTCGCCTGCGTGCTGGGGGTGGCAGCCACCTGGCTCGGCATTCTCTTCGCGTACGACAGCCCGTACTGGGACTCGTCTGGCAGCCCCCTCCCGGTGAGCTTCTTCATCGTTGTCATCGTGTTTTTCCTCTACCTCGTCACGGGCCTCCCGGTGTTTCGCCACCGTCTCGCTCGGCGCGCCTCGACGGCTCCGAGCGGGCCGGGACCCGGCCTCGTCGTGCCCCCACCCGCCGTGGCGACTCGGTAGGCGTCGTGTTCTCCGGCCTCATGGTCAATGCGTGGGAGGTCGCCACCATCGTGGCGATCGTCGCGGGCGTCGTCGGCTTCTTCGTCGTGCTGCGCGGCTCGGCGTTCCCGGCGCACGCGATCCCGAACGGCGCGTTTGCGGGCGCTGCGGGCGCGAACCTGATCGGGATCAACCCGCTCGTCGGACTCGGGGTGTTCTCGCTGCTCGCGGCACTCGGGATCAGCGCGCTCGGCCGGCGAGGACGCCCGGACGTCGCGACGGCACTCGCGCTGGTCATGATGCTGGCCCTCGGGGACGCCTTCCTCAGCCAGACCCGCGAGTTCGAGCCCCAGCTCCTCGCGCTCCTCTTCGGCGATCTCTTCGGCGTGGCGACGCTCGAGATCCTCCCGGTCGCGGTGCTCGGCATCGTGTGTGTCCTGGCGGTCGCTGTCCTCTACCGGCCCTTGATGCTCACGTCGCTCGTGCCGGAGGTGGCCCAGGCGCGGGGGATCCGGCCCCAGATGGTCGACACCGCGTTCCTGGTCGTGGTCGCGTGCGCGACGACCATGACGGTGCCCGTCGTTGGCGCCCTCCTCATCTTCGCGCTGATGATCGGCCCGCCCGCGGCCGCGCGCTGCTGCACGAGCCGGCCGGGTGCCGCGCTCGGGGCATCCGTGGTGCTCGCGCTCATTGTCGTGTGGGCGTCGATCGCCTGCGCCTACTCGTCGAACTGGCCGGTCGGCTTCTTCGTCGGCACCTACAGCGCTGCCCTGTACGCCATCGCCAGGCTCTCCGAGGTGCGCACCAGGGCGTGGCCGCGGCGGCTCGTGCTGCGCTGACCTCGCCGGCTCGAGTGTGCGCTGCGCTCAGGTCACGCCGTCGACGCGCGCCCGCGACGAGGCGAGGCGAGGCGAGGCGAGGCGCGGACGCTACTCGGCGAGCATGGGCGTGCCTGCTGAGAGATAGCGGCCGCTCGATGCCGCTCCTCTCGCACCGTGTACATGCCAAACCGCACGGCGCGACACCGTCGCCTCGCGACGCCCACTCGATGAAGAGGGCCAAGGACGCCGGTCGCACGCGGGTCGCGCTGCCAGTTCGCGAACATCGAGCGAGCCTGCACGACACGTTGCAACTCGTGGCGCATCACGTCAAACACAATTCCTCGCAACGCGTCACACAATGACGACTGATCAACTCTCGTGTGTCATCGGCGCGTGTGAAAAATCATTGCGTGTGTGTCACCTCTAGGGCATCCTGTGACATCGTTCGCTTCGAGTGAAGGTGCACTCGCGAGGCACGCAAGGTCCGCCATTTGTCGTAGTTGCAGGTGTGAAATGAGCCACTCCCCGACCATCAGGAGCGAACAACTCCCTGTGGAAGAGGACGCCGAGGCGCTCAATGGCGTCGACCATCGATTCAGACGACTCGTCGCCAACTCACCTGACCTCATCTCGATCATCGACGAGCTCGGCAACCTGCGCTACGCCAATCCTGCCGGTGAACGGATGTTCGGCTACCCCGGAACCGACTACGTGGGCAAGCCAGCCATCGAGCTCGTGCACCCAGAGGACCGGGACCGCGCGGCGACGGCGCTGATGCGCGACCTCACCGAACCCGGCGAGCACCCTCCCGGGCGCTACCGACTCCTGGTTGGTCAGGACGAGTGGCGTCTCTTCGAGGTTCGAGCCTCCAACTGCCTCGACGACCCGTCGATCAGCGGCGTCGTCATCGTCGGGCGAGACGTGACCGATCAGACTCGGATCGCGCGGTCGCTGCGCATGCTCGGGGACGTGAACCGAGCACTCGTGCACGCGAGCGACGAGCACCAGCTGCTCACCGACATCTGCACCACGATCGTCGACGTCGGCGGCTACTCGATGGCGTGGATCGGCTTCCTCGAGAACGACGGACGCGCGCTGCAACCCGTGGCGACTGCCGGCAACGTCGCCCACCTCGACGAGTCACTGCCGACCGTCGCGGATGCAGGCGCGGCTCCCGGCGCGATCACCGCGGCGATCCGCACCCGCTCCGTCCAGGTCACGAGCGACATCCGAGAGTCCCTCGCGCCGGCGGCCGGCCGCGACGCTGCCGTGCAGCAAGGACTCCTGGCGAGCTGCGTGCTCCCGCTCGTCGTCGCAGGGACGGTCATCGGCGTGATCGAGGTGTGCGCCGATGAGCTGCGTACCTTCGAAGCAGAAGAGGTGCAGCTCCTCCAGGAGCTCGCTGACTCGCTCGTCTACGGGATCGGTCGCATTCGCGACGCGATCTCGCTCGCCCAGAGCGAGGAGCGCTTCCGCAGCCTCGCGAGCGCGTCACCGATCGGCATCCTCGAGGTCGGCGGCGCGAGCGACGTCAAGTACGCGAATCCCCAGGCATGCGAGATCGCGGGCGTTACCCCCGAGGCCCTCCTCGAAACGCACTGGATCGACGTCGTGCACCCCGATGACCGCGAGAGCCTGCTTGACGCCATCGCTGAGATGGACGAGGCGTCACTCACCCTCGAGGCGAAGTTCCGGATCCTGCGGCCCGACGGCGAGACGAGGCACGTGCGAATGACGGCAGCCGCGAAGCACGCGACCGCCGACTCGGACTGGGTGGTGACGGTCTCGGACGAATCCGAGGAGGTCCGCGCCCACGAGGAGCTCGCTCACCAGGCCCTCTACGACACGCTCACGGACCTGCCGAATCGCGCGATGTTCCTCGACCGGCTCCGCCAGGAGCTCGCGTGGAGCGAGCGCGAGCGCGTGGACATCGCCGTGCTGTTCTTGGACCTCGACCTCTTCAAGATCGTGAACGACAGCCTGGGCCACGACGCCGGCGACGCCGTCCTCCAAGAGGTCAGCCAGCGGTTCCTCGGCACAATGCGCGGCGCCGAGACCGCCGCTCGATTCGGTGGCGACGAGTTCATGTTCATCATCCGGAACGTCCGCCAGGTCGACGACGCCGTCCAGGCCGCCCGCCGGCTCCTCGACTCGCTCGACACCCCGGTCCTCTACGACGGCCAGAGCCTGCAGGTGACCGGCAGCATCGGCATCGTCATCCCCGTGCGGGGAGCCGACGCAGAGACTGTCCTTCGCGACGCCGACACCGCCATGTACCAGGCCAAGTCCGCAGGTCGCAACCGCTTCGAGCTGTTCGACGAGGAGCTGCACCATCGATCCGTCGCGCGCCTCGAGATGGAAGGCGACATGCGCGTTGCCCTCGAGTGCAACGAGTTCGAGGTGCACTACCAGCCGATCGTCGACCCGTGCTCTGGCTACCCGGTCGGTGCCGAGGCGCTCATCCGCTGGCACCATCCCGTGCACGGCAACGTTCCGCCCCTCGAGTTCATCCCGGTCGCCGAGGAGTCCGGGCTCATCACCTCAATCGGCAACTGGGTCTTCGAAGAGGCGGTCAACCAGATGGCCGAGTGGGACCGGCACGCCGACACGCCGCACCTCGACCTGCTGTCGGTCAACTTCTCCGCGCGCCAACTGGAAGATGTCGCCGGGGCGCGCCGGCTCGGCCAGATCCTGCGGCTCTGCGCGATCGACGCCGCGCGCGTCGATATCGAGGTCACCGAGTCGGTGGCGATGGCGGATCGTTCGACCACCCGTGCCTCGCTCCAGGCGCTGAAGGACCTCGGGCTGCGCGTCTCGATCGACGACTTTGGCACCGGCTTTTCGTCGCTGTCGCACCTGCACACGCTCCCGGTCGCGACCGTGAAGATCGACCGCATGTTCATCGAGCGGCTCGACGTCTCGGACGGCTCTACCCCCGTCGTGAAGGCGATCCTCGACATGAGCCACGCGATGGGGCTCCGCGTGATCGCCGAGGGCGTGAGCAGCGGGCCGCTCCAGGTGATCGTCGCTGACATGGGCTGCGACCTCGCGCAGGGCTTCTACTGGAGCCACGCCCTGCCGGCGCACGAGTTCGCCGCGTGGTGGGCGCGCGCCATGCGAGAGGCCACGGCTCGCCGCGAGGCGCAGGCTGCGCAGCTGCTCGTTGGCTCGTAGGTCGCTCTCGGCGTCGTGCGGGGAGCTCCGTCATGCGCTCGACGGCGCTGAGCCGCTTGTGCGGCACGAACTTCCCGCGAGCACGTGCGACGACCCGGCTGCTGCATTTCCCGAGTGCACGATTCACGGTGCTCGGCATCGGATCACCGGGCACGTTCACGTATCGAGTCGCCGGCGTCGCGAGGTTCTCGGTACCAGAGGCGCTCCCGGTTCGTCTCGAGGAGTCAGCCGGAGCGGCGTCGTCGCACACGACGATGCACATCGCCCGCGGATCCGACGGCGGCTACCGATGGTTCGGGAACTGCACGGTCGGCGCGGGCTGATCGATTGTGTCGGTTGGTCAGGCGTCCGCGCCGACCCGCAGGATGCCGAGTTCTGCCGCCATGCGCTCGCACGCGATCCGAAAGAACCTGTCGCCATCGAGCACGGATCCCTTGAGATGGCCGAAGATCTCGAAGCTGATGAGCCCGAACAGCTCGCTCCACGCTCGGACCCCCGCTGCGACCACCTCGTCGGGCAGTCCCGCGAGCGGCATCGCCGACGTCGTGAAGCTCGGGTCGAGGCCAGAGCCGCGCTCGTCTCGTGACCCGATGCCCCCCTGCGCGTGCGACTCGTAGGCGTCTCGCAGGATCGCGGCGAGGACGAGCGGGACGCGAGCGGCGGGCAGCACGGTGTCCTGCGGGGCGACGTAGCCGGGCACGGGTGAGCCGAAGACGAGGCCGTACTCCTGGGGGCGCGCTCGCGCCCACTGGCGGATCGCCGACGCCGCCGCCCACCACCGCGCGAGGTGGTCTTCCCGGTCGATCGTCGCGTCGGCTTCCTCGACGGCGGCCCCGAGCGCGTCGTAGGCGTCGATGATGAGCGCGGTGAGCAGCTCATCTCGGCTCGTGTAGTAGCGGTAGACGCCCGAGGAGCACATGCCGACCTCGCGCGCGACGTGCCGGACGCTCAGTGCAGCCGCCCCGCTCTCGGCGAGCTGGGCCCTCGCAGCCCGCTTGATCTCCTCGAGCGCGGCTGCGCGAGCCTTGGCCCTCGGAGTCCCCGCACGCGTCATCACCGTCCCACCGTACCGCTTCTGTGAGCACCACACGCGAATGTGAGCACTGCTTGCATCAGGCCGAAGAACTGTGTACAGTGCTCACACATGCGAGCGATGCTTGCGGAATGGAGGGTGTGATGAGTCGCCAACTGATCGTGGGTGCGGGGACAATTGGGTCGGCACTGGCAACACGCCTCGCCGAGCAGGCCCACGACGTCGTCGTCGTCTCGAGGCGCGGCACCGCGCCGATGGTGCACGGCGTCACGGGGGTCGCCCTGGACGCGACCGACGTCGAGTCCCTCGCGGCCCTCGCGCGCGGGGCCGACGTGATCTACAACTGCGCCAACCCCTCGTACCACCGCTGGGCGACCGACTGGCCGCCCCTCGCCGCGTCGCTCTTTTCGGCAGCTGAGCGCTCCGGTGCGGTCCTTGTCACCCTCTCGAACCTCTACGGGTACGGCCCGGTCCCCCACGCCATGGTCGAGACCGATCCCCTCGCTGCCACGTCGCGAAAGGGCCGCGTCAGAGCGGCCATGTGGCTCGACGCCAGGGCCGCGCACGAGGCAGGTCGTGTGCGCGCGACCGAGGTCCGTGCGTCTGACTACTTCGGGCCCGGGATCACCTCGACCGGCATGCTCGGTGAGCGCGTCGTGCCGAGGATCCTCGACCACCGCTCGATCGTGCTCCCGGGCAACCTCGACGCACCGCACTCCTGGACCTTCGTCGACGACGTCGTGAGCGCCCTCGAGATCGCGGGCCGGGATCTCCGCGCGTGGGGCAGGGCCTGGCACGTGCCGACCGCGGCGCCGGCGTCGGTGCGCACCATGGTCCACGGCTTCGCACGAGCTGCTGGTCTCGACGCTCCCGCGGTTCGCCGCCTTCCCTGGGGCGTGCTCGGCGCGGCCGGCCTCGTGGTCGCGGACATCCGGGAGATCCGCGAGATCTCGTACCAGCTCGACGCGCCATTCGTGGTCGACTCGTCGGACTTCTGCGCCACCTTCGACGTGCGTGCGACGGACCTCGATGCGGCACTTCGCTCGACGGTCGAGTGGTGGCGTCGCCGCCGGGGCTTCCCGCTCCCCTCGAGCCGGCACGCGATGGCGTCGGGGTAGCCGGGCGTCCTGCGCGAGGTGGCAGGCTCGGGGCGCGACGGACACTCCGTGCTGATCTGGAGGCGCTCATGGGACTCGACCTGCAACGGAACGGCGACGTCGTCATCGCGACGTGGCGCGACGGCGAGAACCGGCTGAATCCCGACACCGTCAAGGCGCTCGACGACCTCGCGAGCGAGATCGAGCATGAGGGTGGTCCCTGCGCGCTCGTGCTGACCGGCGAGGGCAAGTTCTTCTCCAACGGGCTCGACCTCGAGCGCTTCGAGGGTGACCGCGACGAGATGGTCACGACCGTGGCGATGTTCGAGCAGCTGCTCGGTCGGCTCTTCGTCCTGCCCGTCTACACGGTGGCGGCCATCAACGGCCATGCGTTCGCAGGGGGCGCGATGCTCACGTGCGCGTTCGACTACCGAGTGATGCGCGAGGACCGTGGGTACTGGTGCCTCAACGAGGCGGACATCGGCCTGCCGCTGTCGGCCCAGATGGCGGCGGCCGTCCTCGGGCGCCTCCCCCGGGCCACTGCGCTCGAGGCGATGCTGACCGCGCGCCGTTACAGCGCGCAGGACGCGCTCGTCGCGGGCATCGTGGAAGCCATCGTGCCCGAGGACCGACTCCTCGACGTGGCCGTGGAGCGTGCCGCCATGGTCGCGGCGAAGCATCGCGACGTGGTCGCGGCGCACAAGCGGCATGCGTTCTGTGGCGTCGCCGCGGCGTGCGGCTGGGTGCCGTAGAACTCTCATTGCGTCCCTCTCGGTGCGACGACAGACTGGCCTTGAAGGGGAGGGCAATGGAACGCGCTTCGACGAGGTGGTGGCTGGCTGTGGCGGCGATCGGACTCCCCCTCGCGGCCACGACTCAGGTGGGCTCGGCCGGATGACCGAGAACCCCGAGGGCGCGCCCTTTGAGCTCGAGCGCTTCGAGCTCGTGCTGCTGAAGCGGCCCGCCGAGCGGCCGGAGATCCCCGAGGCCGAGGTGGAACGGTTCCAGGCGCTGCACCTCGGGCACCTGGGTGCGATGGCGGCCGCAGGCCACCTCGTCATCGCCGGTCCCTTCGACCAGCAGCCTGACGAGTCGCTCCGCGGGCTGTGCCTCTACCAGACCGGCTCACTCGATCGGGCGAGGGCGCTCGCCGAGGAGGACCCGGCGGTGCGCGCGGGTCGCTTCGAGGTCGACGTCATGTACTTCTACTGCGAGAAGGATGCGGTCAAGCGACCGGCTCTCGGTGGCGCGGCGACTGCGGCGCGAGCGGGGTGACACACCCTTGGCGGCACGCGAATGTAAGACTTGGCATTGGTCGGAGCCATGTCAATGAGGAGGTCCCCAATGCAGTTGCAGTTGACCGAGGAGGAAACCGAGGCACTCCGCCAGTTGCTCGACGGCTCGCTCGTCGAGCTTCGCAGCGAGATCCACGACACGGACAACGTGACCTACCGTCGCGGGCTGTCGCACTATCGCGAGACGCTGAGGACGATCAGCACACGACTCACCAGGTGAGCCCGGCGGTGCAACGCACCGCCGCCGCGCATCGAACAGCCCGGCGGGATCGGGCGTGAGATACGACCCGGTCGGCACCCGCACCCGGCACTGGACGCGATGGCGCCGGCGCCAGTTGCGCGACGCTTGGCGTCGAGGCTCGCACATCGACGTGCTGGGCGACGAAGGTCGCTCGGCATGGGTGTGCAGCTGGCAGCGGAGCGGCTCGACGCTGCTCGCCGAGGTGCTTGCCAGCGCGGGTGGCACGCGGCTGATCTACGAACCGGCGAATCTCCCCCAGCGCATCGTGACCGGTGAGGCGGCCGCGCTGACGGCGCTGCCGACCGGCGCCGGCGACGAGCTGGCCGCAGTGGAGCGCGCGTTGCGCGGACGGGTGCGCGGTGCGTGGGTCGACCAACTCTGCGACTGCCACGTCGTCCGACGTCGCGTCGTGAAGGACGTCCGCGCCGTCGGCCTGCTCGACCTCGTCGCGGCCCGACACCCGTGCGTCCCGATCGTCGTGCTCGTCCGACACCCGCTCTCCGTCGCGCTGAGCGCGGTCGCACTCGGGTGGACGGACCCCAAGGTCGGCTCCCTCGACGAACAGCTCGTCGTCGAGGTTCGGAGATGGACCGAGCTGCACAGTGCCGCGCTGCGGGCACCTGCGGCCGCCCGGGCGCTTCTCGTCGCCTACGAGCACCTCGTGACCGTCCCTGACGAGACCCTCGACCGCGTGACCGCGCACTTGGCCGCGCACCATCGGACGTGGCGGGACCTGCCCATCGACCGGCATCGCCTGAACGCCCCATCGTCGACGAGCTTCCGCCGCACGACGCCACGCACCGCGAGCGAGTGGATCGGCACGTTCGAGACCGTCGATCGCGCCGTGCTCGACGAGACCATGCGGTTGCTCGATGCCGCAGGGCTCGGTGATCTCTACGGCGAGTCGCCGGAGCCACTCGTCGGTCCCGACGCGCTCGGTCGTGCGCCGTCGTTTCGTTGACCTGACGCGGGGCCATTAGCGTCGCGGTCACCGTGGACGTCCTCGCGCTGTACCTTCCACAGTTCCATCCCATCGAGGAGAACGACGAGTGGTGGGAGCCCGGCTTCACCGAGTGGACCAACCTCGCTGCCGCACGCACGCTGTTCCGGGGGCATCGTCGAGCCGACCTGCCCGGCGAGCTCGGCTTCTACGACCTGCGCGTCCCCGAGACTCGCGAGCACCAGGCGGCGCTGGCCGCGGCGCACGGCGTCACGGCCTTTTGCTGGTGGCACTACTGGTTCGCGGGACGGCGACTGCTCGAGCGACCGTTCGACGAGGTCCTCGCGGCAGGCTCGCCGTCGCTGCCGTTCTGCCTGTGCTGGGCCAACCAGAGCTGGTCGGGCGTGTGGCATGGGGCGCCGGACCGGATCCTGATCGAGCAGACCTATCCGGAGGGCGACGACCGCGCGCACTTCGACCACCTCCGTGACGCGTTCAGCGACCCTCGCTACTACCGGGTCGACGGGAAGCCCCTGTTCGCGGTGTTCCGCCCGCAAGAGCTGCCCGACGCCGCTCGGTTCACCGACACGTGGCGCACGATGGCTTCGGACGCGGGGTTGGGTGACCTCTACCTCGTCGCGTTCGCCGAGACGCGAGCATGGGGATCGCAGTACGAGCGGCACGTCGAGGACGGCTTCGACGCGGCGGTGCATGTCGCCTTCCCCTTCGAGCGGACGCTCGCCTCGAGGGTCCGCGACAGGCTGCGCACGCGGTCGGAGTGGTTCGGTCCCGGCAGGTACCGCTACGCGAACGACCTGTCTTCGTACCCGACGTCGCTCCGAGGTGTCGTGCACCCCTGCATCTACCCGAACTGGGACAACACGCCCCGATCCCAGCGCCGCGGCGCCGTGGTCATCGACTCGAGCCCCGAGAAGTTCTCGCGCCACGTCCGCCAGGCATCGGCGCGAGCCGCGCTCAACCCGCCCGGCCAGCAGCTCATCGTCGTCAAGTCCTGGAACGAGTGGGCCGAGGGCAACCATCTCGAGCCCGACAGGGTGCATCGGCGAGGCTGGCTCGAGGCCCTCGCCGGCGCCATCGGGGACTGACGTCGTGACGCCGTCGCTGCGGCAACCCAGTCTGCGCATTCGGTAGCGTCGCGCTCATGGGCAGAGGGACACACGCTCGACGGCACGCGGGTGCCAGACGCACCGTCACAATCATCGCGGTGGTGCTCGCCGCAGTCGTTGGCGGTGGCGCGTGGGCCGTCGCCTCGCATCGCGACTCGCCGACGACGATGCCCCCGCGATTGGCCGCCGGCTCCGCGACGACGCTCGCTCGGGGCGCAGCGACCGCGACGACGCTGCCGGGTCCCCCGCCAGGTTCGCGACCGCTGCACCTCGTCGAGGTGATCGGCGGGCCGATCTCGCCCAAGTCCGTGGACGCGACGGACACGGGGCTCGTCTTCGCCCAGAACATGATGTACCGACACACGATGACCGTCTACAACTCCAACGGCAAGCTGCGGCACACGATCCCCGACTCGGTCGTCTTCTCGCGGTTTGGCGTCCCGGGCCACCCCGGGGTGTCCGAGGGCGCGCCGGTCGAGGCTGCCGTCGCGCCCGGCGGCGCCCACATGTGGGTGTCCAATTACTCGATGTACGGCGCCGGCTTCGGTCCGGAGGGGTCCGACACGTGCACGGCGGCGACCGGGTACGACGACGGCTACACCGACAGCTACCTGTACCGGATCTCGCTCCGCACCCTCAAGATCGACGGCGTCGCGAAGGTGGGGTGGGTGCCGAAGTACGTGGCAGCGACCCCGTCAGGGCGCTGGGTCCTCGCCACCAACTGGTGCTCTTATGACCTGTCGATCGTGAGCGCGAGGACCCTCAAGGAGATCGCGAGGATCCCGATCGGCGCGTACCCGAGGGGCATCGCGATCTCGCCCGACTCGCGCTTCGCCTACGTCGCGATCATGGGCGGCGACTCGCTCGCGATCGTGGATCTCACGACTCGCAAGGTGGTGGGCCACATCGCGACGGGCTCGAACCCGCGCCACGTCGTGATCAGCCCGAACGGCCAGTTCCTCTACGTGACGCTCAACCAGCCAGGCGACGTCGTCAAGATCCTGCGCTCCACGGGACGCATCCTCGGAATGGTCCACACCGGCGAGGACTGCCGCTCGCTCGCGATCTCGTCGAACGGCACCACGCTGTACGTCGTCAACTACCTGTCGGACACGATGACGATGCTGCGGGCGTCGGACCTCAAGGTCCTCCAGGTGATGCCGACGGGACAGCACCCCGTCGGCATCACCTTTGACCCGGTGTCAGGCCGTGTGTGGGTCGCCGTCTACACCGGCGAGATCATGGTCTTCGCGGAGCGAGGGACCTCAGGACGGACGTGACTCCCTCGGGGTCGTCTTCGCGATGACGAGCCCGTTGCCGTCGGGGTCCTTCGCCATGAAGTACCTGCCCCAGGCCTGGTCGTCGAGCTCGGAGCACTCGATGCCGTCGGCGACCATCTTTGCTCGCGTCGCGTCCGCATCGTCCACGTCGATCACAAGGCCGGAGATCGACCCCGCGGGCATGGTGTCGAGCCACGTGGTGAGCGTGAGCGTCGTGAACTCGTCGCCGCAGCCAAGCTGGACCCAGCGCATCGTCGGGCCCATCGCTTGGTCCTCGATCACGCCAAACCCAAGGTAGGTCGAGTAGAAGGCGGCGGCGCGATCCTGGTCGGTGACCGGCACCGAGACGACGGCGACTCTGGACATGGCGAACTCCTCGAGTTGGCGACGAATTGGTCCGCGGGATCATCGCACGGCGGCGTACGATTCGATCGGGTGGCGCGTCGCGCCGCAGCCACGGAGGCGATATGGCGCTCGATCCGGTGACCGCTCAGATCAACGACCTCGTCCAGGCCGTCCGCAAGGACGCACCGCCGCCGACGGTCGCGGCCATGCGCGAAGCCTGGGCACAGCTCATCGCCCAGGTGGGGACCGCCGAGATGCAGTGCAAGGTCGAGTCGATCAACGTGGGCGATCTCACGGCGCTGACCTTCACGCCACCGTCGTGCGACGACGGTCTCGTGGTCTGGTTCCATGGCGGCGGCTGGGTCGTCGGCAGCCCCTCGACCGCGGTGAACGAGGTCGACCGCCTCGCGGTCGCCGCCAGGTGCCGCATCCTCAGCGTCGACTACCGACTGGCTCCCGAGCACCCGTTCCCCACGTCCCAGCTCGACGGTGTCGCCTCCGCAGCGTGGTGCCTCGAGCACGCAGGGGACTTCGACGCCGACCAACGGTGCGTCGCGGTCGGCGGCGACTCGGCGGGCGGCAACCTCGCGGCCGTTGCCGCCCAGCGCGTCCCAGGCCTGTGTGCCCAGGTCCTCGTGTACCCCGGCTGCGACCTGAGCGCCGAGCGGCAATCGCACTTCGAGCACACCGAGGGCTACCTCCTCGATGGTGACTCAATCGACTTCTTCTTCCAGCAGGTCGGGACCGCGGACCGCAGCGACCCGCTCGTGAGTCCGATGTTCGCCGACCAAGCGACGCTGGCCGCGAGCCCGCCCGCACTCGTCATCACCGCCGAGTACGACCCGCTGCGAGTCGAGTGCGCAGAGTACGCGGCGAAGCTGCGTGACACGGGCGTGAACGTCGACGAGCTCCACTTCGACCGACAGATGCACGGCTTCTTCTCGATGCCCGAGGTCCTCGAGGACGCCCGCATCGCGATCGAGCGGGCGGCCTCGTTCCTCGACGACCGCTTCGCCGCCGCGAGAGGGTCCACGCTCTAGGCGACGCTGCTTCATAGCCTTTCGCACGGCGCGGAGGCGCGGGAGCGAGGAGCGTCATGACTCGCAAACTGCTCGCGGAGCTGCTCGGCATGGCCGTCCTCGTCTACGTCGGATGCGTTACCGCCGCCCGGATGTTCGGCTTCCACCTCACCGACCACTCGCTCGCGCCGGGCGTCGTTGCCACCGCGCTCGGGCCAGCAGTGATCCTTGGCGGGACACCGCGGCTCCAGGTCTGGCTCTTCATCGTCGCGCCGCTGATCGGCGGCGCGCTTGCAGCGGTGCTGTACCACGCGATGGACCCAGAGACCTCTGCGGCGCGCAAGCCGGTATCGACCGCCGAGCCGGCGGCCGGCGGGGAGCTCGCACAGGCTCGCTAGTCGAGCCCACCACCGCAGCGTCGTTGGCGCGATCGACCCGGTGGTGGAACACTGCGGCGATGACCGCACCGCGCTACGGCATCACCATCCCCTTCGACGGCGTCACGCTCGCCGAGCACCGGTCCTGGTACACCGAGCTCGCCGACCTCGGCTACACCGACGTGTGGTCCGCCGAGGTCGACGGCGCCGACGGGTTCACGCCGCTCGCCTTGGCCGCTGCCTGGGAGCCCCGGCTGCACCTCGGCGTCGCCGTCACGCCCGCGTTCACGCGCGGGCCAGCCCTGCTCGCCCAGTCCGTGGCGGCGATGGCGGAGGCAGCCCCTGGGCGCTTCACCTTCGGGCTGGGTGCGTCGAGCCAGCCAGTCGTCGAGCGCTGGAACGGCATCCCCTATGAGCACCCGTTCTCCAAGACCCGCGACGTGCTGCGCTTCATGCGCCAGGCGTTCACTGGCGAGAAGGTGAACTTCGAGTGTGACTCGTTCACCGTCCGCGGCTACCGGATGGCCCGCCCGCCCGCGACGCCTCCCGAGGTCCTGCTCGGCGCACTGCGTCCCGGCATGCTCAAGCTCGCGGGCACCGAGGCCGACGGCGCGATCCTCAACTGGCTCGCCGCGGACGACGTCGCGACGTGCGCGAAGGAGGTCGGACCCGACAAGCAACTGGCGGCCAGGATCTTCGTGATCCCGAGCGAGGACGCCGACGCCGCGCGGTACGTGGGACGAAGGATGATCGCGGCCTACCTCAACGTCGAGGCCTACGCGGCGTTCCACCGCTGGCTCGGCCGCGGCGAGCTCCTCCAGCCCATGTGGGACGCGTGGGCCGCGGGTGACCGCAAGGGCGCGCTCGAGGTCATCCCCGACGAGGTGACCGACGCATTGGTGCTCCACGGCTCCATGGGATCGTGTCGCGAGCAGGTCCTGGCGTACTGCGAGGCGGGCATCACGATCCCCGCGATCGCGATCGTCCCGTTCGGCGTCGAGCTTCGCGACGCGGTCCACGGCCTCGCGCCGAGCAACTAGCAGATGGCACGCACCGACTCGTTCTTCGACCTCGCCGCGGGCGAGGTCGCTCGTCGGGTCCGCGAGGGCGACTGGACCGCTCGCGAGGCGACCGAGCTCGCACTTTCGGTGATCAGCGAGCGCAACGGCGAGGTCAACGCGTTCGTCGCGATCGACGAGGAGCGCTCGCTCGAGCAGGCGGCGGCCGTCGACGCCCTCATCGCGTCAGGCTCGGACCCAGGACCGCTCGCGGGCGTGCCGATCGGCGTGAAGGATCTCGAGGACGCCGTGGGGTTCCCGACGACCTTCGGCTCGCCCCTCTCGGCTGACGCCGCCCCGGCGATCAGGGACTCGCACCTCGTCGAGCGGCTGCGGCGGGCGGGCTGCGTTGTCGTCGGCAAGACGAACACGCCCGAGTACGGGTGGACCGCGTGCACGACCAACGCGGTCTTCGGCTACACGCACAACCCCTGGAACCTGGAGCACTCCGCCGGCGGCTCCTCAGGCGGCTCGGCCGCGGCGATCGCCGCGGGCATGGTTCCGCTCGCGACGGGGTCCGACGGCGGGGGCTCCATCAGGATCCCCTCGGCCCTGTGCGGGCTCTCGGGGTTCAAGCCGTCGTTCGGACGGGTGCCCGCAGGTGGTCCGCGGCCTCCCGGCTGGCTGCACTTCTCGTCGAAGGGCCCCATGGCACGGTCGATTCTCGACGTCGCGCTCGCGCTCGACTCCGTCGTCGGGCCCGAGCAGGACGACCTGTCGTCGATCCCGCGGCCCGAGGCGTCCTGGCTCGACGCGGTGACGACCCCTGGCCTGCCCATCCGTGTGGCGTGGTCCCCCACCTTGGGCTACGCCCCCGTCGACCACGAGGTGCTGGCTGCCTGCGAGCGGGCACTCGGTGTCCTCGAGGGGCTGGGCGTCGACGTCATCGAGGTCCCCGACGTCTTCGAGTCCGACCCGGTCGTCGCGTGGCTCGACGTGGTCGCGGCCTGTCACGCGCGGGACTTCGCCGAGCTCACGGACCATCCCCGCTTCGAAGAGCTGCACCCACAGCTCCGCGCGATCGCCGAGCACGGCTCGAAGGTGAGCGGGGTCGACATCGTCCGCGCCTACGACGAGTTCCACCGGCTCAATCTCCGGCTGGTCGAGCTCTTCAGGGACGCCCGGATCCTGTGCACGCCGACCACCGCAGCCCCGGCACCGCATGAGCGAGACGGCATTCTCGGCGTGATCAACGGCGTCCAGGACGTCGCCTGGGTCCGATTCACCTATCCGTTCAACATGACGCGGAATCCCGCGGCGACGGTGTGCGCCGGACTCACGAGCGCCGGCCTGCCAGTCGGGCTGCAGCTCGTCGGACCCCAGCACGCGGACCTGCTCGTCCTGCGCAGCGCGGCAGCGTTCGAGTCGGCGCTCGGCTTCAGCGCGCGGCCCGCGATGCTCGGCGCCGCGCCGAGCTAACCGAGCCGACGCTCCCCGGTACGGTGCAAGGGCCGGGGGCGCCGCTCCTGCATCGAGGACTGGCCAGCTGATGCGGATCGCGATCACGGGAGGCACGGGCTTCGTCGGCGGACATCTCGCAGCCGCACTCGCTGGCGACGGACACGACGTGGTGGTGCTCGCCCGCGGCCACGACGACCGACCTTTCGCCGCGCACGTGCTCAGGGTTGCGGGCGTGCGCGCGGTGACCGCCGGTATCGGGGACCGCGACGCGCTCGTCGGGGCGTTCGAGGGGTGCGACGCGGTCGCGCACTGCGCGGGGATCAATCGCGAGATCGGTGCGCAGACCTACGAGGCCGTCCACGTCCAGGGCACGGCCAACGTCGTGGCCGCGGCGAGCGACGCCGGGGTGAGCCGGCTCAGCCTCGTCAGCTTCCTGCGCGCGCGGCCCGGCTGCGGCTCGGCGTACCACGAGTCCAAGTTCGCCGCCGAAGAGATCGTGCGCGCCTCGCGGCTCGACTGGACGATCCTCAAGCCCGGCATGATGTTCGGCCGCGGCGACCACATGCTCGAGCATCTCAGCCGCGCACTGCTCACCTTCCCCGTGTACCTCGGCATCGGGCCGAGGCGTGTCCGCCCCCTCGCGATCGGCGACGCGGTGCGCATCCTGCGGGCCTCGCTCGTCGACGGGGAGCTGCAGCGCGCCACGGTGGGCGTGGTCGGCCCCACCGAGCTTGCGTTCGACGACGCCGCGAGGATCGTCGCGGGCGTGCTGGGCAAGCGCCGGCTGTTCCTTCGCGTGCCGCTCGGCTTCCACACCGTCCTCGCGATCCTCGCCGAGCACCTGATGGAAGTCCCGCTGATCTCGACAGCCCAGGTCTTCATGCTCCGCGAGGAGGTCGTCGAGCCTGTGCGTGCCCCGGATGCACTCCCGGTGCACCTCGCGCCCCCGACGCCCTTCGATGCCGATTCGGTGCGAGCGCAGCTGGACGGGCCTACGGCGTTCGGTCTCGACGACCTGCTCGTGTGCCACCGTCGGCGACACGCGACGGCCTCGCGCTGAGCGGCGAGCTCGCAGCTACGCGCTCGCCGCGGTCAGGAGCTCCAGGGCCTCGGCGAACTTCTCGCGCGCCCGCTCGGCGCGTGCGGGGATGAACTCGGTCGGCACCTCGCTCGGCCGGTAGTCCTTCAGGGTCTGGCGCGCGACGGTCTGGCGATGGACCTCGTCGGGACCGTCGTAGATCCGCGCGGCCCGCGCCCATCGGTACATCGCCTCCAGTGGCAGGTCGGTCGAGTAGCCGAGCGAACCGTGGACCTGGAGCGAACGGTCGATCACGTTGTAGAGGACCGTGGCGCCGTAGTACTTGATCATCGCGATCTCGACGCGCGCCGCGGCCGCCCCCTCGCGATCCATCTTCCATGCCGCCTGGAGGGTCATCAGCCGCGCGGCGTGCATCTCGGCGCGCGAGTCCGCGATCCAGTTCTGGACGGTCTGCTTCTCGGCGAGGAGCGACCCGTGCGTGAACCTCGACAGCGCGCGCTCGCACATCATGTCGAACGCGCGCTGGGACTGGCCGAGCCAGCGCATGCAGTGGTGGATGCGGCCTGGGCCGAGCCGCGCCTGGGCGAGCATGAAGCCCGAGCCCTCAGGCCCGATGAGGTGGTCGGCCGGCACCCGCACGTCCTGGTAGGTGATCTCGGCGTGGTTCCCGAAGCGCCCGTAGACGACACGGGGGTCATCCATCGAGCCCACGTCGCGCACGATCGTGACGCCGGGCGTGGTCACGGGCACCACGAACATCGACGACCCCTGGTAGGGGTGCGCGTCAGGGTTCGACACGGCCATCACGATCAGGATGTCGGCGACAGAGCCGTTCGACGTGTACCACTTGCGCCCATTAATGACCCACTCGTCGCCGTCTCGAACCGCGGTCGTCGACATGAGCTTGGGGTCGCTGCCCGCCGTGTTCGGCTCGGTCATCGAGAAGCCCGATCGGATCGTGCCCGCCAAGAGCGGCTCGAGCCAGCGCTCTCGAATGTCGTGGCGGTCGGTCATCTCCATGCCGACGGCGAGCAGCTCGGCGTTGCCCGAGTCCGGGGCGTTGTTGCCGAACACCAGCGGGCCGTAGGGGCTCTGGCCGAGCACCTCGTGCATGAGGCCGAGCCGCACCTGCCCGAAGCCAGTGCCCCCGAGCTCAGGCGGGAGGTGCGACGCCCACAGCCCACGACGCCGGACCTCGTCCTGCAGCGGCGCGATCACCTTCAGCACGTCCTCGTAGGAGAGCTCCAAGGTCTCGACCGGGAAGATCTCCTCGCGCGTGAACTCGCGCATCCAGGCGAGCTGCTCTTCGAACTCTGGCTCGGTCTCGAAGTCCCATGCCATGGCACACCCCTTCTCGTCATGCATTCGTACCACCCGCGCGCATCGCGGGCCATTTCCAGCGCACGGTCTGGCGCCGTGATCGACAAGACTGTGCGGATGCACGTTCCACGCGCGCAGCACCAGGTGGGGCCGTGAAGAGGATCGGCATCGTGGACACAACCTTCGCCCGCTACGACATGGGTGCGTCCGCGCGAGCTGAGTTGGCAGCATGCCCGGGGCACGGGACCGAGTTCGAGATCGTGAGCCGGACAGTGCCTGGTTTCAAGGACCTCGCAGTGGCGGCCAAGGTGCTCATCGAGCGCGAGCAGTGCGAGATCGTTCTCGCCTTGGGCATGCCAGGGAGCGCGCCGATCGACAAGCAGTGTGCCCACGAGGCGAGCCAGGGCATCATGCTCGCCCAACTCCTCACATCGACGCCCATCCTCGAGGTGTTCGTCCACGAAGACGAGTCCGACGATCCCGAGGTGCTCGCCGCGGTGTTCGAGGACCGCTGCCGCAAGCACGCGCGGAATGCATTCTGGCTCCTCTTCGAGCCTGACCAGCTCGCCCGTCGTGCGGGCACGGGCGTCCGGCAGGGCTTCGGGGACGCGGGACCGCTCTCTGTCTAAACCGGCCACCGACATCGTTGGTGATCGTGGCTCACCCAGGTGCGCCCGCCGCCAGGTGCGGACCGCCGACATCCGACGCCGCTCGCCGATCCTCTCGTACCGAGCGAACGCGACGAGCCCGCATGAGCCGCCGCTCCGGTGCACCGCCGTCGCGAGCTCGTGCACGCTGCGTGGTCTGCGAGCGGGGGGCAGCTACGTGGTCAAGGCGACCGCGCTCAACGCAGCGGGCGTCCGCGGCCACTTCGCTCGGCAGGTCGTCCGCTCGAAGTGAGCACGGGCGTGCGTCAGGCTGGCGCGTCCTTGGGCAGACCGAGCGCGCGCTCCGCGATGATGTTGCGCTGCACCGCAGAGGTCCCGCCGCCGATCGTGAGCGCCTGGGCGTAGAGGAACCCGTGGTGCCACTCAGCGCCCTTCGAGTCGCTGAGCCCGGGAGGCCCGGACTGGGTGAGCACACCGGACAGGCCCGCAAGGTCCTTCGCCAGCCCCATCACGTGCTGGCCGTGTTCGTCGGCCATCGCCTTTCGCACAGAAGCCTCCGGTCCGGGAGCTCGCCCCTCGAGCGCGGCAGTGACGAGACGCTGTCGAAGCAGCGACAGGACCTTGCCCTCGGACCAGACGCGGACGAGCTCGTCGCGCTGCAGTCCCGACAGGACACTCCCGCGTGCGAGCTGCACGAGGTCGGCCGCGGTTGGCCCGCGTCCCCACAGCGCGCCCTCGCCGGACAGCGACACGCGTTCGTTGCCGAGCGTGACCTTGGCGAGCCGCCACCCGCCGTTGACGTCGCCCACGAGGTGGTCGGCGGGGATGCGGACCTCATCGAAGAAGACCTCGTTGAACGCGTGGTCGCCCGTCATGTCGATGAGCGGACGGATTGTGATGCCATCGAGGTGCATGGGGCAGACGAAGTAGGAGATCCCCTGGTGCTCCTCGGCAGCCGGATCAGTGCGCGCTAGCAGGATCCCGTAGGTGGCGATGTGCGCGTAGCTCGTCCAGATCTTCTGTCCAGTGACGATCCACTCGTCGCCGTCGCGCACCGCCCGCGTGCGCAGTGATGCGAGATCACTGCCAGCGTCGGGCTCGCTGAAGAGCTGGCACCAGAACGCCGAGCCCGAGAGGATTCCCGGCAGCCAGCGGGCCTGCTGCTCGTGCGTCCCGCCCGCAAGCAGCGTGGGGCCAGCCCAGCCGATGCCGATCGGGTTGAGCGGCCGAGCCACGCCGGCACGACGGAGCTCTTCGTCGACGACCAGCTGGGATGCGGCGTCCGCACCAAGTCCCCAGGGCCTTTGCCAGTGCGGGGCGACGAGGCCTCGCTCGGCCAGCTGGCTCGCGGTCGGCGTCGGGTTCTCCTCGAGCCATCCGCGCACCTCGCTGCGAAGCGACTCGCGATCGTCGACTGTCGTCATCCGGCTCGCGCTCGGCTCGAGCAGGAATCGATCATGCGGCCCGAAGCCTACTGCTGGGTATCGTGGCGGACCCGAGGAGGCACCGTGCAGCACTGGAACTTTGCAGACGTCTTCGAGCAGGTGGCGATCGCCCAGCCTGACGCCGCGGCGATCCGCCAGGGCGACCGCGTCGTCACGTACGGCGACCTCCTCGCGCGCGTCGACGCGCTCGGCGCCTCGCTGCGCGACCATGGCGCGTCCGACCAGGACAAGGTCGGGATCTACCTCTACAACTCCCCCGAGTACGTGGAAGCGACGATGGGCTCGCTCTACGCGCGCCTCGTCCCGGTCAACACCAACTATCGCTACGGCGACGACGAGCTCGCCTACCTCTGGGACAACGCGGACTGCACGACCGTCTTCTTCCACGGTACCTTCGCGGGCCGCCTCGAGACCCTGCGAGCGAGGTGCAAGCGAGTCACGACCTGGGTCCACGTGGACGACGGCACGGGACCGTGCCCGTCGTGGGCCGAGCCCTTCGAGTCACTCGCCGTCCCGCGATCGGAGCGGACGGTGTTCGAACGATCCGGTGACGATCTGATCCTCCTGTATACGGGCGGCACCACGGGCATGCCGAAGGGCGTCATGTGGCCCCAGGACGACCTGTTCCGAAGGCTCAACGCCGGCGGCGTGCGCCGCTACGACCTCGACGCGCCGCAGAGCGCGATCGCCGAGCTCGTGGCCAAAGAGGGGATCGCGGCGACCATCCTGCCCGCCTGCCCGCTGATGCATGGCACGGGGCTGTTCAGCTCGATCGAGTGCCTGGCCGAGGGCGGGACGCTCGTGCTGCTCGCCTCGCGGCGCTTCAGCGGCGGCGAGCTCCTCGACACGATCGAGGCCACGCAGACCACCATCGTCGTCATCGTCGGCGACCCCTTCGCTCGCCCGATGCTCGAGACGCTGCGCGAACGGGGCGACGGGACGTCCATCGCGTCGCTGAACGGCATGATCTCATCGGGTGCGATGTTCTCCGAGGAAGTCAAAGAAGGCCTCTTGACGTTCAACGCGGGCATGCTCCTCGTCGACGCGTTCAGCTCGTCAGAGGCGCTCGGCATGGGCAACTCGGTTGTCGGCGCCTCGATGCGACGCGCGACGGCGGAGTTCACACTCGGAGAGGACGTCCGCGTCATCGCAGAGGACGGCTCTGACGTCATCCCCGGCAGCGACGTCGCGGGCCGCCTTGCGCTCGGCGGGCGCCTGCCGCTCGGCTACTACAAGGACGACGAGAAGACCGCCGCGACGTTCCTCGTGCTCGAGGGCACCC
>DATKGG010000063.1:0-27984 GCA_035510855.1 Acidimicrobiales bacterium | reverse complement strand
CCTGACGCCAGCGCCGCCGATGGCGCACAGGCGTACTGGGGGGTCGACGACGTGCCCGCGGCCGTCGACGAGGCGGTCGCGCTCGGGGCGGTGGTCGTCGCACCGCCGACCGACGTCGGCGGGGACATCGTGACCGCGCTCGTTCGCAACCCACAGGGCGCCCTCGTGGGGCTCATCTTCAACCCAAACCACGCTGGCTGAGGCCACCCGCTCCCTACCATTGGGAGCTCTCAGGGAGGCGATGTGCGAGGCATCCGACAGCGCGTGGTTCCCGCATGCGTCCTCGTGCTGTGCCTTGCTGGGTCCCCGGCGCTCGCGACCGCCGGCAGCGCGTCGGCTGCGGGCAGCCCGAGCCCGAGCCCGACGGCCATCGCGGGTGCGCCCAGGTGCGCGGTCGCGCCCGCCAACAGCGTGTGGCGCACGCCGGTCGCGTCCCTGCCTGTCGCCAAGAACTCCGCGGCGCTGATCGCCGCGATCGGCGCGGGCTCGCCGCTGCACCCCGACTTCGGCTCGGGGCTGTGGGAGGGCGAGCCGATCGGCATCCCCTACAACGTGGTCGGCAACGCCCAGCCACGGGTGCACGTCGCGTTCCTCTACGCGTCCGAGTCGGACCGCGTCGCGTACCCGGTGCCAAAGAACCCGCTGATCGAGGGCGGGGCGCGCTCGACGGGCGACCGCCACGTGCTCATCGTCAACCGGCAGACCTGCACGGACTACGAGCTCTACGACGCGAGGCCTGTTGCGCACTCGGTGAACTGGACGGCGGGCTCGGGCGCGGTCTTCCACCTGGCCTCGGACGCGCTGCGGACCGCGGGCTGGACGTCGGCCGACGCCGCGGGGCTCGCGATCCTGCCGGGGCTCATCCGCCCCGAGGAGATCGCCGCGGGGGTCATCGACCACGCCATCCGCGTCACTGTGCCGGCAACGAACGCCGCCTACGTGTGGCCCGCTCGACACGAGGCGGGCGTCCACAACGCGTCGCTCCCGCCGATGGGCCTGCGGCTGCGGCTGCGGGGAACCGTCGCCATCGCGGAGTACCCGAGGGTCGACCGGATCATCCTCCAGGCGCTCAAGACCTACGGCGTGATCATCGCGGACAACGGCTCGGCCTGGTACCTCTCGGGGGTCCCGAGCGCTGCCTGGAACAACGACCTGCTCCACCAGCTGGGCGGGATCGACGGCAGCGACTTCCAGGTCGTCAACGAATCGTGCCTCGAAGTCGCCAAGAACTCCGCGCGGGCCGATCCCTCGCGGTGCGCCCACGGCGCCGGCCCGAGCGCGGCGGCTCGCTGAACGTCGCCGCCGCTCGCTCAGCGCGTGGGGCCTCGCTCCGCGCGATGCCTCGCGAGCCGCCCGCGACCCGCGAGTAGCTGGACGGTGTCGCTCGCGTGCACGCCCGCGACGAGCGGCGACATGCACAGCCCGATCGCGCCCGCGGCGAACACGACGACGGCGAGCACGCCCGCGACGACGACGCCGGCCCCCCGGGGGAACGACTCGCCGTAGAGCCACGCGCCGAGGCCGACCGAGACGAAGGGGTTGACCAAGATGAGGGTCGACTGGGACGCGGCGAAGGGCCCCGCGTGGAACGCGTGCTGCATGAGCACGAACGACGACAGTCCAACGACGCAGAGCGCGTAGGTCTGCCACGAGGTGACGACGTCGCTGATCCCGATCGCGAACGCGTCCGAGAAGGCCTTCGTGAGCGCGGCCGTCAGCGCGAAGCCGACGCTCGCTGCGGCGCCGAGGATGAGGGCTCGCCACCAGGGCGGTCCGGACCTCGACATCGCCGCGAGGCCGACCATCGCGCCCGCGGTGGCCGCGATGGCGACTGCCCACGTCGCGTTCGTCGGCGGATGGCCCGAGTTGGTGGGTGCGACGACCGCGAGGAACGTCGCGAGGCCCACAATGGTCAGGGCGGCGTAGAGCCAGTCCCTGGGCCGTACGCCGATGCCGAACCAAGCCCACAGGATGATCACGACGAAGAGCAGCTCGGTGGTCAAGAGGGGCTGGACGACGGCGAGGGAGCCTCCGTGAAGGGCGAGGGCCTGGAAGACGAAGCCGCCGAGCATGCACACGAAGCCGAGCAGCCAGATGGGGCGGCGGATCGCGTGCGCGACGACACCTCTCGACCCCGTCTCGGTCCTCGGGGCGTCCTCGACGCCGAGTCGCTGCAGGAAGCTGGTCACGGCGTTCACCAGCGCGGCGGCAATCGCGAACACCACGACCATGGACCCATTGTGCAGGTCGACGGGCGGGCGGCCCACGATGCCCGCGTCAGCCGCTCGGCAGCCCCATGGGATTGATGGCCGGGATCGCCACTGCGCGACCCAACTCCGCGGGCCGGTCGCCTTCAGGGCGTCCGTCGATGCCGAGGCGAGGTACGTGAGCGCGTGGATTCGCTCGAGCAGGATCCAGATCTGGCGCGCCGTCGTCGACGGCGCTCTTTGCGCGATCGCTCACGGGTGCGCGGGACCCGCGGCGCGTGCAGCGAGGGCGCACAGGAGCGGCTCGTGCTCGCGCACCGTGCGAATCGCCGCGGACGGATCCTTGGCGGCGTCGTCCCACTCGCGCAGCCGGACGGCGTCGCGGAAGGACGGGTGCGCCGCGAACCGCTCGCACTCAGTGTCGCCGAGCGGGCCGCCCTGTGCGACGAGCGTGGCGCGCGAGGTGGCCGACAGCGCGGCGAGGTATTCGGGGTCGACCGCGCAGCGCCACCGCTTCGCGGTCACGTGCAGCGCGACGGGTGCGGCGACCCCGGGGCCGAAGAGGGACGCGAGGACCTTCGCGCCGAGCGCCTCGTGGCGGTCGTCGTCGACGTCGTCGCGCCACCCCGTGGGGCGATCGCCCCCAAGGAGGTGGCCGACGTCATGGAGGAGCGCCGCCGCCACGAGCTCGTCGGACGCCCCGTCGTCGCTCGCGAGGGCGGCGCACTGCAGCGCGTGCGAGCGCTGCGACACGTCCTCGCCGTAGTGCTCGTCGCCGCGACGCTCATACAGCGAGAGGAGCGACTCGACCGACTGCGGCGTGCCCGGCGTGGCGCTCACGCGGGGCGCCCCTCGAAGTCGCCGATCAGCGAGAGGCGGACCCGGTCCGTCGCAGCACCACCCTCCTCGAAGGCGTGGCGCTTCGCTGCGTAGTAGGCGTCGCGCAGGTCGCCCTCTGAGGCCCCGTTGTACGTCGGATACAGCGCGCGACGGTCCGCGCCCGAGTTGTTTGGCCCGCTGCGATGCGGCGTCAGGGCATGGAAGAACAGGGTCGCACCCGCCAGGAGCTCGACAGGCTGCCAGTCGAACGAGTCCGTGAGCTCCTGGGTGATGCAGCCTCGATCGTCCTGGACGAGCAGCTCGTGGTGCCGACCGCTCACGACGAACAGGCAGCCGTTCTGGATCGTGGCGTCGTCGACTGCGACCATGACGCTCAGGACCTGGTCCACGAACGGGTAGGCGGGCTTGTCCTGGTGGGGCGAGAAGCCCGCGCCACCAGCCAGCTTGTAGTTGATCTTCTCCTTGTACAGGAGGGCGGGCTCGCCTAGGAGCTGTCCTGCGACGTCGGGCAGCGCGCCGCGCCGCAAGAGGTCGAAGAGGGGCTCGCTGAACGGGGTGAAGTTCTCGGTCCGAGCGAGGCGTGGCCCCGCGTCGGTCATCTCGCGGTGGTGGAGCCACTCGCCGTCATCGGGCCACGCGGCCACCGCGGCCACGGCGTCCTGGAGCTCGCGAGGGGTGATCTCGAGCAGTCCGTCAAGCAGCAGCCAGCCAAAGGCCTGGTAGTGCGCGTGCTCCTCGTCGGAGAGTCGACGCGAGCACACATGCCCATCGTACGAGTGGGCAGCGAACGGACCCCTCGATCGTGGTCCTGGATAGATCGCTTGACGGTAGATCGGATCGCGATATAGGTTGCGGCATGCTTTTTCGATCGCCGACCGGCTCGGTCCCAGGGGCCCCGAGCGATCTCACGGTCGCACCCAACGCGACGCCGCTCGCGCGAGCGTGGCTCGCCGCCTCGATCGCCGCGACCGTGGGGGCGCTCGTGGGCGCCGCACTCGCCGCACCTCCCGACGGCGTGCGCGTCGGTGACGGTCTGATGGGCCTCCTGTTCGTCGGCTACGCGATGCACGTTGCGTCGACGGGCTGGCTCGCGGGCCTCGACGCGGTGCGGTCGTGTGCTCGGCAACAGCCCGTTCGCTTCGTCGTGGTCCCCGTGTCGCTCGTGGCGCTCGGCGTGGCCGTCGTGCCCGTGCTCGGCGTTGTCGCACTGCAGCTCTGCTTGGAGGGGTTCTTCGCCTGGCAGCTCTTCCACTTCACAAAGCAGAACGTCGGTATCGCGACCTTGGCGTCGATGTCGAGCGGCGCGGGTCCGCTGCGAGCCGCCGAACGGCGCTGCCTCCTGGCGACGGGCTGGTGCGGCGTCGTGGCGTTCCTCGCTCGACCGTCGCTTCTCGACTTACGCGACGTGCCGGCGAGCCCGCTCGTGTTCCATGCCGCGATGCTCGGCTTCGCGCTCGCCGCGGGCATCGGCCTGCTCGCGCTCGCTCGACGACCGGCTCGCGCCCAACCGTTGGGGTTCATGGTTTGCGCCGCCGTCTCGATGTGCTTCACGACCCCGATGTACGTGGTGGGCTCTCCCTACGGGGCGATCGGCGGCATGACGATCGCACACGGCCTCCAGTACCTGATCCTCATCGGGCTGATCGCCGTGCGCCGAGGCGAGGGCACTCGTCGCTGGTCGAGCGTCGCGACGCTCGGCGCGGTGGCGCTCCTCGGGGGCCTCGCCCTGCGTGCGACGTCGCACCTCTCGGCGTCTGAGGGGCTGAGCAGGGTCGCCTTCGGTCTCTATCTCGGGCTCGTCGGCGCGCATTTCGTGGTCGACGCCGGGCTCTGGCGGCTCTCTAACCCTGGTCCCCGACGGTTCGTCGTCGGTGCCCTGCCGGACCTCATGGGACCCGGCCGCGCTGCCGTTCATGTGGACGCCACTAGATCGTGAGGCGATATATGCTGGAGGAGATGGCTGGACGCTCGAAGGCCCCCGAGTCGACGGCGGCGGCGCCGCTCGGCTCCTTCGGGCGCTACGCGGGGCCGGCAACGCTCATCTTGTCGAGTCTGGCCGGCGGTGCGAAGCACGGGTACGCCTTGACCAAGGACGTCGAGTCCATGGCCGGGGTCCGGCTCGCGCCCGGCACGCTCTACGAAGCGCTTGCACGGCTCGAGGGCCAGGGCCTCATCGAGGCGCTCGCGAGCGAGGATCGACGACGCCCGTATCGGCTTACCGCGGCGGGCGCGGTCGCCCTGCGCGCACACCTGGACGCCCAGCGACAGGTCGCCGACGAGGGGCTCCGTCGACTCGACGCGGGCTTGGCCCCGACGTGACCGCACCGGGCCACGACAGCGCTGCTCGAGCCCGTCGGCTCATCTCGTGGTACCCGAGGTCCTGGCGTGCTCGCTACGGCGACGAGTTCTGCGCGCTGCTCGAGTGCGAGCTCGACGAGCGCCCGCGATCGTTGCGGCGCGCGCTGAACATCGCGTGGAGCGGCACGCTCGCCCGCGCGACCCGGGCGGGGATCGCGGGGATGCCGGGCGGCACCCCGACCCAGGCGCGCTCGAGCCTCGCGTGGCTGGCCGCCTCGCTCGCCGCCTTCCTCACCGTGGGCCTCGCGGTGTGGTCACAGCTCGTCGTGGGCTGGCAGTGGTCGTCGCCGCGGACCGCGGGGACCACGCTCGGCATCATCGCGATGAGCGGCGCGGTGCTCGCGCTCGCCGTGCTCGGCGCGTGCGCGGTGGCGCCGATCGTCGCGATCGTCGCGGTGCGGATCGTCCGCGGCACGCGGCGTCGACGCCTGGTGGTGCCGGCGGGCGTCGCGGCGCTCGCGACCACGGTCCTCATCGTCGGGGCGCGGCGCTTCGAGAACGGGTGGCCAGGCACCGGCGGGCACCACTGGGCCCACCAGGGGCTCGTGCCGGGCGGCGTGGCCGCGTTCCTGTGGGCGGCGACGCTCGCGATCACCTCGTACTGGGCGCACCCCGGCGCCCTGCAGTCGTTCCCCGCGCCCGAGGTCGTCTGGATGGCGGTGAGCCCGGTCGCGATGGCCGCCCTCGCAGTCGCGGCGAGTGTGACGCTCCGCCGCGTCGAGCTTCCCGCTCGGCTGGCGCGCTTCGAGTTTCGTGTGGGCCAGCTCGCCTCCGTGGCGATGGCAGCCTTCCTCTTGGGCTCGATCGGGTGGCTGTCGGACAGCTCGCCACGCCCGCGATCGATCCCGTCGAACCTCTTTCACGTCGGGGCGATCGACATCGCGGCTGCTGTCGTGATGGCCCTCGCACTCGTGTGCGCGCACCAGGCAGTCGCGCGCGGCATCGGGGCGACGACCCGCCGCTCGGCGTAAACGAGCGGCCCGGTGCCTCGACACGCTCGCCTCGACGCGGCGGTCTCGCGCCGCCGGCTGCTCCGCTGTGGACTCGGCACCGCCGCGGGCGTCGTCGTCGCCGGTGCCACCGGGGTCGAGCTCGTGGCGCACGGCGTGCTGCCGGGCAAGTCGCTGCTCGACCTCATCGACGGGGCGTGTGACGTGCCGTCCGTGTCACTCGATGACCGCCGTCTGGGCGAGAGCGTCTCGGGCGGGTTCTTCTCACGTGCGCGTCGCCGGGTGGTCGGCTACACCGTCGGGTACCCACCGGGCCACGTAAGGGGCGCCGAGCTGCCACTCGTCGTCATGCTCCATGGCGAGGGTGCCACCCACACCAGCGCCCTCCCGGGCGCGACGCCAGCCGAGGCAGTCGCCAGCACGGTCATGGGCCAGCCGCTCGCCCCGATGGCGCTCGTCACCGTCGACGGCGGCCAGGGCTACTGGCATCCCCACCTCACCGACGACCCGATGGCGATGGTCGTCCACGAGCTCATCCCGATGCTGCAGGGCTGGGGACTCGGTCGTCATCCGGACCAGATCGCGACAATGGGGATCTCAATGGGCGGCTACGGCGCGATCCTCGTCGCAGAGCTGTACCCGAGGCCCTTCGGTGCCGTCGCGGCGATCAGCCCCGCGGTGTGGACGAGCTACGCGCAGGCCATGGCGGTGAATCCCGGCGCCTACGACTCGGCCTCGCAGTTCGCGAGCTACGACGCGGTCACCCATGCAGCCGCGCTCGCGCGCACGCCGGTGCGGATCGCGTCAGGGTTCGCCGACCCCTTCCACCCCGCCGTCGTCGGGCTCACCGAGCGGCTCGGGCCCGAGGCCCAGGTCGTGTTCACGGGCGGGTGCCACACCGGGCCATTCTTCAGATACGAGCTGCCCGCATCGCTCGGGTTCCTCGGGGCCCGACTCGCGGGCTGACCGACGCGGGACTGCCAGCGGACGTCAGCCAGCAGCTGAAGGTGCAGCCCGCAGCGCGGAGAGCGCCCCGAGCACGAGCCCCACGACGTCGGCCCCGATGCACAGGCCCAGCCCCCAGCCAACCGAGGTCGGTGGCTGGCCCGGCGGGGCGAAGACCACGTACTGCACCGCGAAGTACACGGCGATGACGCCGGACGCCCCGAACAGGGCCGCGCTGGCAGCCTTCAGGGCAACGGACGGCTGCACGAGGTCGGTCACGATGACGACGACGATGAAAACTGCAAGGACGAGCGTCATCCACCCGAAGCCGCGCCAGTTCACGACGCCCTTGTACGTGAGCGACTGGCCGCCTGACGTGTAGACGAGCCACGCGGTGAACGAGCCGACGCCTTGGAGGATCGCAAGGACCAACAGGCAGAGGCCGATGACGACCTGGGAGGACACCGACCTCGAGTCGGTGTCAGGCAACGCCTCCGTTGACGTCGTGCTGTCCGACGGGTCGAGGATTGCGGCGTCGACCGCGGTGTCGGTGTCCTCGTCGGCCGTCGCCACGTGCTCCTGGTCGGCTTGCTCGTCCACGCTGCCCCCGATGCTTGCGAGACGCCGAGCGTACTTGGGCGTATGGCGAATGCCGTCGATGAGCCCGCTGCTCGCGTGCGCGCGGGGTTGCTAGTGGCGTGGTGGGAAGGTGACGGCGACCGGGTCGACGTCGGGGAAGACCTCGACCCAGGTCCGACCGGGCGCGAGCGAGATGACCTTCCCCGCTGTGTTGGTGAAGACCGTCGGGCTCGTGAGCGAGCCGTGCGTCCACCGGCCGACGATCATCCGGCCGTTGCGAAAGACGTAGGCCTTGCCGGCGTTGTCGGCGATCTTGGCCTGGACTTCCTCGCCGCCTTCGAAGTTCTCCAACCACGGTCCATAGGTGATGTGGACGACCTGGACGATGATGTTCTGGACCTGGTTCTGCACGCCGTTGGCGAGCACGTCGGGCTGGATGACCGGCGGCCCTCCGCCCGCGACGTTGTAGTAGCGCTTCCAGGTGCCACTCGGCTTGGACCAGCGCCAGTAGATGTCGGACGTGTAGGACCAGTCGAGGTGGATCTGGGAGACAGGGCGGCCGCCGTGGGGGACCTTGGAGAACGCGAAGATCGGCCGTGGCGGCGTGTTGCGCGACCGGTACTGCGCCCACACCGCCGACGTGCGGGTGTAGGTGTCGTAGGGCGCGTAGCGGCCAGGGGGGTACTCGTCAAGGTTCGCGAAGTACCCGAGGTCGACGTTCTTGATCGTCGAGGCGTTGATGCGGTTGATGACCGGGACGATGCCCCCGACGTGCACGAGGAGCGGTGAGTCGAGCTCCGAGAGGATCCCGATGTCGATCACGCGCGCCGAGCGGATTGGCCCGACCAAGCCGGGCGCTTGTCGGCACTGGAACACCGCTGCGTACCTCGTGATCGCGCCCTCGACCTGCTCTTCGAAGATCACGTCGGCGTAGTTGAGCCCGCTCTGTGGTCGGGCCTCGGCGGGAGCGGGGCCGAGCGAGTAGTTGTCGACCTTCATCACGAGCGCGGGCCGCTCGGGGATGGCGCCACCTGGCGCGGGCGTCCCGGTGAGCGGGCACAGCACGACCGGCCTCGTCGTCGTGGTCGTCGGGCTGGATGCGGAGATCGGGGTCCCGCAGGCCGCGAGCAGCGCGGCGCCCGCGACGAGCGCCCCGCAGAGCACAGAAGGCCGACGAAGCGTGTGACGGAGTGACACCGCAGGGCAGGTTACGACGTCGGTGGCGCCACCACGGGCTTCTACTGGCGCGACATGATCGACAGGGCCTCGGACGCGGCCGCGTCATCGGGCCGAGGGGTGACGAGCTGGACGTCGAGGCGCTCCAGGGTGCCCTGGAAGGCGAACGGCGCCTCGTAGCGCTCGCTCACCGCCGAGCCGTGGTCGAAGCCGATCGAGGCGCCCACGCTCGAGATCACCCGCATGACGGTCGGGATCTCGACGCTGCCGCAGGACTCCCCGTCGATCACGACCGTCGCGGTGCCGCCCTTGCCAGTCCTGCGGAACCGCACCGACAGGACGCTTCGTCCGACGGGGACGGGCGCCGCCGACGCCACGACGTGGTGGTCGCCGAAGAAGTTGTAGTCGAACACCAGCCGGTCGTCGAGCACGAAGAAGCTGACGCCCGAGTTCTCCGTGCCCGTCGCGAACAGCACGCCCTGCGCACCCGACGGGCGGTCGACGGACGCGTCGAGGTCCCAGCTGCGCCCGCCGATCGACGGGCCCGCCTGAGCGGGTAGCGGTGAGACCGGGGGCCAGTACGTGTAGCGCCGGTCCGCGCGGTGCACGGTCCCGTCGGCGAACCGTGCCGCGAACAGCTCGATGGTCCGGTCGTCGAGCGGCAGCACGCCGTGGTCCTCGGCCTCGGCCCACCAGCGCTCGACCATCGCGGCGAGCCGCGCGGGCTCGGCACTCGCGAGGTCGTGGCACTCCGAGCGGTCGACCGCGACGTCGTACAGCTCCCAGGTGTCGTCGTCGAAGGCGACACCTGGCGTGTGTCGCGTCACGGCCTTCCAGCCGTCGAGGTACAGCGCGCGGTGCCCCATCATCTCGAAGTACTGGACGGACTTTCGCGGGGGTGCGGCGGGGTCATTCAGCGTATAGCGCATCGACGTGCCGGTCACTGGCATCTGGGGGACGCCGCGATAGGTCGTGGGCGCGGTCACCCCGACGATCTCGTAGACGGTCGGTGCGAGGTCGTTCACGTGGTGGAACTGGTCTCGCAGCGTGCCCCGTGACGACGCCTCGATGCCCCTCGGCCAGTGCACGACGAGCGGGACGTGGACACCGCCTTCGTGCGTGTTCTGCTTGTACCACTTGAACGGCGTGTTGCCGGCCTGCGCCCACCCCCACGGGTAGTTCGTGTGGCTCCTCGGGCCGCCGATGTCGTCGAGGCGCGCGACGGCCTCGTCGGGCGTCTCGAGGATGAAGTTGAAGAACTTCATCTCGTGGAGCACGCCGAAAGGCCCGCCCTCCTGGCTCGCGCCGTTGTCCGAGAGGATCATGAGCACGGTGTTGTCGAGCTGGTCGAGCGCAGCGAGCTCGTCGACGAGACGGCCGATCTGGGCGTCGGTGTGCTCGAGGAACCCTGCGTAGGCCTCCTGGAGCCGTGCGGCGAGAAGGCGGTGATTCTCGGGGAGCGAGTCCCACGGCTCGACGCCAGGGTTGCGCGGCGCGAGGGTCGTCCCCTCGGGGATGAGGCCGAGCTCCAGCTGACGCGCGAACCACGTGTCGCGCGCGACGTCCCAGCCGTCGTCGAATCGGCTGCGGTACTTCTCGACGTAGGGGGCGGGCGCCTGGTGCGGCGCGTGGGTGGCGCCGAAGGCGAGGTACAAGAAGAACGGCCGGTCCGGCCGAATCGACGTCGTGTCGTGGACCATCGCGACGGCCTTGTCGACGAGGTCCTCGCTCAGGTGGTAGCCGTCCTCGGGACGCCGCGGGGGCTCGACGCGATGGTTGTCCGCGGTCAGGTCCGGGGAGAACTGGTCGGTCTCCCCGTCCAAGAACCCGTAGTAGCGGTCGAAGCCGCGCTGGCACGGCCACTGGTCGAAGGGACCGGCCGCCGAGGCGTTCTCCATCGCGCAGAGGTGCCACTTGCCGACGGCGAGTGTCGCGTAGCCCTCAGACGAGAGCACCTCTGCCATGGTGGCCGCGCGCGTCGAGACCTCGCCTCGCATGTTGGGGAAGCCGGTGTTGAAGTTCGAGATCGACCGCATCCCGACCTCGTGGTGGTTGCGTCCCGTGAGCAGCGCGGCTCGGGTCGGCGAGCACAGCGGGGTCACGTGGAAGTTCGTGTACCGCAAGCCCTTCGAGGCGAGCTCGTCGATGCGGGGCGTCGCGAGTGTCGAGCCAAAGCAGCCGAAGTGCGAGAACCCGAGATCGTCGATGAGCACGACGACCACGTTCGGGGCACCCGCTGACGGGCGCTTCGGAGTCGGCCACGACGGGGTGGACTCCGCCACGGTCCGGCCGATGACGCCGTCGAAGTCGCGTGCACTCGTCATGGGGCCTCCTCGTCAGTGCCCGGCGCCACACGCCTGGACCGCCCGCCGATTGTGGCACCAGTCCGCGAGGTGGTCGCACCCCACCGTCGGGCCGGTGCGCCCGTGTCGGGGTCGATACTGTCAGTGTCCATCGCCACCGATGGCGAGGTCCGAGGGAGGTTGCATGCAGGTCGGCGTCGTCCTTCCACAGACAGAGATCGGCGCCACGGCGGACTCGCTGCGCACCTACGCCCGCGAGGTCGAGTCGCTCGGCTACGACCACGTCCTGGCCTATGACCACGTGGTCGGTGCCGATCCGGCGGTCCACGAGGGCTGGAGCGGCCCCTACGACATCGACACCAACTTCCACGAGCCGTTCGTGCTCTTTGGCTTCATCGCCGGCTGCACGTCGCTCGCGTGCGTCTCGGGCATCGTCATCCTGCCCCAGCGCCAGACCGTGCTCGTCGCGAAGCAGGCCGCCGAGGTGGACCTGCTCACCAACGGGACGTTCCGGCTCGGCATCGGGATCGGCTGGAACCACGTCGAGTACGAGGCCCTCGGCCAGGACTTCTCGACGAGGGGGCGCCGCATCGAAGGGCAGGTCGACCTCCTGCGCAAGCTGTGGAGCGCGCGCTCGGTCACGGTCTCGGGCGAGTTCGACGTCGTGACCGGGGCCGGGCTCTCGCCCATGCCCATCCAGCAGCCCATCCCCATCTGGTTCGGCGCGACGTCCGCGCCGGCGTATCGGCGCGCCGGGCGGCTTGGCGACGGCTGGTTCCCCCTCATGCAGCCAGGGCCGAACCTCGACGTCGCCCTCGAACAGGTCCGTGCAGGCGCGCGCGAGGCGGAGCGGGACCCAGCCGCCATCGGCATGCAGGGGCGTGTGGACTGGCGTGGCGACGTCGACAACGTCGCGACGCAGTTCGACAAGTGGCGAGCGGTCGGCGCGACGCACGTCGCGATCAACACCATGGGTGCTGGTCTCGCGTCGGTGGACGAGCACCTCGGTGCCCTCGGTCAGGTCGCACAGGGCGTGCTATGACGACGGGCGAACGACTCGACGACGCCGGCCTGCTGGCGGACTCGCTGCGTCGGCGAATCGCCGCGATGCACTCGCTGTACTACCAGGCGGTCGAGTCGATGGACCTGGGGCACGTCAACCACTTCGAGCGACCCGGCGTGCTGCCCATCGCGTTCTCGCTGTTCCACTACACGAACATGCACGACGCGTCGTTCTTCGTGCTGACGAGCGTCCGGCCCGTCTGGGACGAGGAGTGGCAGGCAACGGTCAAGATGGCGATCGACGACCATGGCAAGGAGCGAACGGTCGACGAGATGGAGCACCAGCGCATCGGCGACTACGACGCGTTCAAGGCGTACCAGCGCGCCGTGTTCGACCGGACCGAGCAGTACCTGGCGTCGATCGACGCGGACTCGCTCCGGCGCGTCGTGATCCCCCGTCCGTTCCCTGACGTCATCGCCTCGACCTTCAGCGCGAGATGCGCCGGTCCCGAAGGCGTGACCGTGCTCGACGGCTTCGAGTGCTGGCTGTACCAGCACGGCTTGCGCCACATGGGTGAGATCGAGCTTGCGAGGGGGCTTGTCGGCCTCGGCGGGATGACGTCCTGACTGGGACTCGACCCTCGACGTCGCCTCGCGCGACACCTCGTCCGCACCCACAGGGCCGCGCTGGTCACAAGTACACAGTGGCTAATCCGGGCGAGCAAAGTTTGTGCTAATCGTGAGCGATGGTTGAGACGATTACGGCTAGTGGCTCGCCCTCCCGCGGAGCGGCCTCGAGGTGGTGGTCCACGGCCTGCGCACGACCCGCACTGTCGATCGCGACGCTCGGCTTTGTCGGGCTCGCGATGAGCTGCCTCTCGAGCATCGTGCTGCAGTTCGGCGGCAATCCCGCCGACCTGGGCTTCCTCGCCGCGAAGCACTCGCTTCTCGCCGAGTTCGTCGCGTGGGGGTTCTTCGTGATCGCCTTGCTGTTCGCGCTGCTCAGCGCAGACCTCCGCGGCTCCTCGCCGTTCGTTCCCGCTGGCGTCGCGGTGTGCGTCGTCGGCGCCCTGCTCGAGTGCGCATCCGTGGGCTTCTCGGTCCGCATCCTCGCCTACGCCAACCCACCGCTGACGTTGTACAAGGCGGAGTTCTCGCTCGCCGCGCTTGGCTGGCTCTTCCTCGCCCTGGGGGTCCTCATCGTCCAGCGGAACTGGGCCGAGGCGCGCCCCGGGCACCAGAGCGCCACGCACCCAGCAGCGAGCGCCGCACGGCGGACCTGGCAGCGCACCCTGCTCGTCGTGGCGCTCGCGTTGCTGTGCTCGGCCGGCGGCGCGACGTTCGGGCTCGGCAGCTTCGTCGAGTGGCAGCGCTCCCGGTCCCAGGCGGTGCTGCTCAGCTCGTATGTCCCCCAGGTCCTGACGTGGATGGCGGTCGCGGCGGCCGCGCTCATCGTGGTCAACGCGGCGCGGCGCGACCAGCTCCCGCGGCGACTGGCGATCCCCGCCGGCCTCGCGGTGGCAGGTGGTGTCGTGCTGACGGTGTCGACCGCGTCGCTCCTCACGGCCGTCGAGCTCGTGTACCGCTTCTTCACGTACGGATGGGTCACGCCGCTCATCCGGGTCGAGACCGTGGGCGCGTGCGTCGGCATGCTCGCCTTCGCGGGCGCCTGTGTCGCCGCAGCTGCAGCTCGAGGAGACCCCGGGTCAGGGCATTCCTCGATCCCCGCGGCTCCTCCCTACTGGCCTCGGGTGGCCACCCAGACGTCGTAGGCACACGGACCACGGGCGACTGACTGCGGCGCGTGTCGCCTCACCACGTCCAACAGGGTAGACAGCGGGAGTGCACCGGATCGAAGCGGTCGCTCGACGCGTGGATCGATTCCAGCAGCGACATCTGGTCACGTCGGTCCTCTTCGGCCTCGTCAAGAAGTACGGGGACGACAACGGGGGCGCGCTCGCCTCGAACATGGCGTTCTCCGCATTCGGGACGGTGTTCCCGCTGCTGTTGCTCCTCGTCACGACGCTCGGGATCGTCCTTGCCCACGACCCGGCGCTGCGGGCGAGGGTCCTGCACTCGGCATTGTCGGAGTTCCCCGTGATCGGGACCAACCTCGGGCACAACATCCGCGCGATCGAGCGAAAGTCGGCGGTCGCGTACGCCGTGTCGATCCTCGTGCTCATCTGGACCTGCACGGGACTCGCGCAAGGCGGCCTCTTCGCGATGTCGCAGATCTGGAACCTGCCCGGTCCGCAGCGCCCCAACTTCATCGCGCGGCTCGGCCGGAGCCTCACGTTCCTCGTCGTGCTCGCCCTGGGTCTCATCGTGTCAACCGCGGTCGCGAGCATCGGCACCGTCGCCGGTCACGGCGTCCTGGTGGGCGGACTCGTCGACGTCGGGGCGGCCGCGGTCAACGTCGGGCAGTACTTCCTCGCGTTTCGGATCCTCACGCCGCGGGTCGTCTCGCCGCGGTGCCTCGTGCCGGGCGCGATCGTCGGCGGCGTGCTCTGGACGGTGCTCCAGGCGCTCGGGGCAGTGCTCGTCTGGCACGCGCTTCGGGGCGTCAGCGAGCTGTACGGGACGTTCGCGATCGTGCTCGGACTGCTCGCCTGGATCAGGCTGGGCGTCACCCTCAGCATCTACGCGGCGGAGTTCAACACCGTCCTCGCCCGGCACCTGTGGCCGAGAAACATCGTGCAGCCGCCGCTCACCTCGGCCGACCAGGAGTCGCTCGCTGCGCAGGCGACCCAGAACCAGCGTCGACCTGAGCAGCGCGTCGAGGTCAGCTTCACCGAGCCAGCCGCCACCCAGGAGGACTTCCTCGACAGATCCTCGCCACGACATTGAGCCCGCGGCACCCGAGTCGCCCACCCGTTTCATTGCCGAGGCGCGCGAGCGGCGCGTCGGTGTGTCGGGGGCGATGCCGAGCTTCGAATCGCGCGCCGGCGCGGAATGGCGGCTCGATTGAGAGCAACTCCGCTACACTGGTGCTTCGACGTGTCGAGGCAGAGTGCCCGCACGAGTTGCTGGTGGCCGGAGTTTCGTTCCCGGGTTGCAAGTAGCTACCCAAAGAATGGAACCCAAAGTGTCATCATCCCCAGCCGCAGCTGTCCTTCGCGCAGCCCGATTTGATTCCCTCGGGCTGCCCCCCGAGTTCGTGCGGATCCTCAACCGGCGCGGCATCTCTGAGACGCTGCCCATCCAGGCGCTCTGCATCCCTGACGCACTCGCAGGCCGCGACGTGTCAGGCAAGGCCCCGACGGGGTCCGGCAAGACGCTCGCGTTCTCGCTGCCGATGGCGGCGCGGCTCGCAAAGGGCCGCTCAAAGCGACCCACCGGCCTCGTGCTCGCGCCGACCAGGGAGCTGGCGGCCCAGATCGCCGCAGAGCTCTCGCCCCTCGCCGCAGCACGAGGCCTCCGAGTGCACGCGTTCTACGGCGGCGTCGGCTACAGCCCGCAGCTCAAGGCGCTTCGCACCGGCATCGACATCGCCGTCGCGTGCCCTGGCCGCCTCGAGGACCTGATGGCGGGCGGCCACGTCGTCCTCGACGAGGTCGCATGCGTGGTTGTCGACGAAGCCGACCGCATGGCCGACATGGGCTTCCTGCCTGCCGTGCGCCGCATCCTCGACCTCACTCGCACCGACCGACAGACGCTCTTGTTCTCCGCGACCCTTGACGGCGACGTCGACGTGCTGGTGCGCCGGTACCAGCGGAACCCGGTACGCCACGAGGTCGACAGCGAAGAGGACGTCTCGCAGATGTCGCATCGCTTCCACTACGTCGCCCACGACGAGCGCGTGGCGACCTGCGCGAAGATCATTGCCGACACCGGCACGTCCATCGTGTTCGTTCGCACGCGCCATGGCGCGGACCGCCTCGTGCGCCAGCTCGGCAAGCTAGGCGTCGTGGCCGCCGCGATCCATGGCGATCGGAGCCAGGCCCAGCGTGAGCGTGCACTGCAGTCGTTCAGCTCGGGATCGGTCCGCGCGCTCGTGGCAACCGATGTCGCGGCCCGCGGCATCCACGTCGACGACGTGGCGTGCGTCATCCACTTCGACCTCTCTGAGGAGCCAAAGGACTACGTGCACCGTTCGGGTCGCACCGCTCGAGCGGGCGCCGCGGGCGTCTCGATCGCGCTCGTGAGCCACGAGCAGCACGGCGCAGCCGAGAAGCTCCGTGTCGCACTCGATCTCTCGCCCGAGATGGTCGGCGACGTGCCAGCACCGTCCCGCCAGCGCACCCCGTCGGCGGCGCCGGGGCGCCCCCAGCACTCGAACCGCGGCGGCCAGGGCCGTCGTCGTCGTGGTGCGCCCACGCGGAGTCGCGCTCGCAGCTGACCGCCGGCACGGAGATGGCCGAGCCGTCGTTCCTGTCGCGACACGCCGCACGCGGAGCTGACGCACGAATCGCGTCGAGTTAGCCTCCGGCAGTGGCGACGCAACCTCGCGGGCCCGCGGGCCGATTCCATGTGTATCTCGGGATCATCGGCGCGGTTGGGCTCGTGGGTCGCGTGTTGTTCGTGCGCACCGAGGCGCCGATCAGATTTCTCACGGACGAGTTCTGGTTCGTCGTTGAAGCCCGACGCGTCTTTTCGTCGCACCCGTTCACGGATCCCGTCTTCGGGTATCCGACGGCCTTGCACGGACCGCTCGGTGCCGTCGTCCTTGCGCCGCTCGCGTGGCTGCTACCGCACTCGACGAGCAGTCTGCGTCTCTTCAGCGCTCTGATCGGCACCGCGACGGTCATCTCTTGCGGCGTGGTCGGTCGCCGATTCGGCGGCCACCGGGTCGGTCTTGCCGCGGCGGTCGTGGCGGCGCTCACGCCCGATCTGTGGATGGCGAGCGGCCTCGTCGGCGATGACGCGCTCGCCGCGCTGCTGTTCGTGTGGGTGGTCGCCGTGACCTATGCCGCGCTCGACCGCTGGACATGGCCACGGGGCGTCGCGCTCGGCGTCCTCCTGGGACTGCTCACGCTGTGCTTCACGGGCTCCTTGGAGGTGACGGCTGTCCTCCTCGTGGGGCTGGCGTGCCACGAGGTCCGACGAGCCGGCCCTCGCGCCCGCCTCCGCGGCGCTCTGGCGTCGCTGGTGGCCGTCGCGGCATTGCTCGTCGTGCTCGCGCCGTGGCTCGCGTTCAACCACCACCGCTTCCACGGCAACCTCGTCATCACGACGGAGCTCGGCCAGACGCTGAACCAGTCGAACAACGCGGCCACGTACTTCCAGGGTCCCGACTTCGGCTATCAGACGATCCTGCCGCCGCCGGTGTCCGCCACCTCCGACCAGAAGATGAGCGAGCCCACGATGGATCGCATCGAGCGGGACCAGGCGCTCGGCTACGTGCGCACGCACTGGACCAGGCTCGTCTATGTCCTGCCGCTCCGCGCGCTCTGGGAGTGGTCGCTGTGGCGCCCCGGTCTCGTGGCGGACCGCGAGGTCCTCATGGGCTTCCCCTCATGGACCGGTGACGTCCAGGCGGTCGGCACCTGGATCCTGCTTGCCCTCGGCGCCGCAGGTCTGTGGCTGCTTCGGCGCCGAGGTGTCGCGGTCTGGCCGTTGGTCGCCCTGCTCGTCCTCGCGACGGCGAACGGCGTCGCCTTTACACCGTCGTATCGCTATCGGATGGGTGGGATCATCGCGCTGATCTTCCTCGCCGCGGTTGCCGTCGATCGCGGGCGAACTGTCTGGACGGCTCGACCGCAGTCGGCGCGGAGCCCAGGCACATCGTCCCAGCAAAGGCGAGAGCCGCGCTCCAAGCTGCCAAGTGGCGTCGGTCAGCTGTGTCGCGACAGGAGCACGAACGAGCCACTCCCAGTCGGCGGCTTCTGGAACGCGAGCGCGAAGCACGTGGTCGTTGAGGGACAGGAGACCTGCGCCACGGCACGGGTCCCGCTCGGAAGCGGGGCCGATTGCCAGCTCGCGCCGCCATCGACGGTCGTCGCGAGGAGTCCCAACGCGTCCGCAAAGGTGATCACGGCTCCCGTGCCAGTCGGAACGATGATGCCTGACGTCCAGCACGATGCGCGGCTTGCACAGGAGAGCGACGTCAGTATCGAGTTCGGGAGCCCGGACGTGTCCGTCGCTCGCCAGCTCTGACCACCGTCTGTCGACGCGAGCACCCCCCCTGGTTCCCGGCTGCCGGAGATGGCGCTCGAAGTTGCCGCGAAGCAACTCGAAAGAACCGCGCAGGAGACCGACGTCAAGGGGCCGACCCCAACCGGCAGGGCTGCTTGAGCCCAACGGGCACCGTCGTCGCCGCTGAAGTACGCCGCGGCGTGCGACGAGTCACCGTCGGTGCCCACGAGCATGCACGTACCGCCGAGACAGGCTCCGCCCAGCGGGTCGAACCCCGGCGCGAGAGAGGACGTGAACCACCTCGCGCCGCCGTCACGGGTGGCGAAGATGGTGATCGATGCAGTCGACGAGCCATCGAAGGTGGTCACCGCAGCCAGGCACGACGTCGCCGATGCGCACGTGAAGACGGGCGGACCCTCGCTCGCGCGGCTCTTGTGCCTCACGAGGTGGGCGATCCAGGTCGAGCCCCCGTCGTCGGTGGTGAGCATCGTGAGGTCCTCAGAGCGGTCCGAACCCAAGAGCGAGCACGACACGGGGTCGGTGCAGGCCAGCGCACTCAGCGGGACGAAGCCGTCCGGGAGCGTGGCGTGCTGCCAGGTGCTGCCGCCGTCCTTGGTGACCTCGACCTGCTTGGCCACGGAGTCCAGGGCGTAACAGGTTGACGTCGAGGGACAGCTGAGGCCGAAGCCCGCTGCGTACCCCACCGAGGAGAGCTGCTGCCAGCTCGGGCTGACGTCGCTCACGAGCTGCCACGAGGCGCGGTGCGCGCGATGTGCAAGGTCGTTGGTCCGGATCGCCACGCCCACGACGCCGAGTACCAGTGCGACTGAGAGCGCGCCGGCGAGGCACCGATTCCGAGTGCGCCGTGTTCGCAGAGCCCGGCTTCGCCCCAGCGCGAGCGCGAGACTCTCGTCGAGCTCGTCGTCGGAAAGTGACGGTGCCAGCTGGTCAAGCGAGTCGAACAAGGTGCTCCTCCTTCAGATCGCGACCGACGGTCGCACGCAGCCTTCCGATGCCCCGACGCAGGTGTGTCTTCACGGTGCCGTGGCTGAGATGCAGGGCATCGGCGATCTCTGTCTCGGAGAGACCGAGCAGGTACCGAAGCACGATCACTTCGCGCTGACGCTTGGGCAGGCACCGAAGCGCCGCGGTCATCGTCTGGCGCAGGGCGACCTCGTCGCCGAGGTCGCCCGTGGATCCGGCAAAGGGGAGGGGGAGAGGCCTGGGGAGCCGCCGGATCGCCTCATTGATCGCGACCCTGAGTACCCACGCGTCGCGCCATTGCTCACCGCCAATCGTGTCCCATCGGAGGTGCGCCTTGGCAAGGGCCTCGAGCGCTGCATCCTCGGCCGCACCGCGATCGCCGGTGACTCGCAGCGCGATCACGATCGCCTTGGGGAAGATCTGGCGGAAGAATCGGTCGAAGTCACTCTGGCGATCGTCTCGCTCTCGTGGTCGCTTGGACATGCCCATCACCTCTTCAACCCCGGCACGCCGCGGTTTGGATGACACGAAGCTGCCAGGGGGAGTGCCACGTGGGCATTCCGTGTTCGAGATCCTGGCACCAGTGTGTCGTCACTCATAGATCGGGCAGTTCGACCCGAGAAGGGTCGTCCGTCGGACCAAGACAGCACCTCATCGCATCCTTCAGGTCGCTCGAGGCGGTTCCTCGGCGCCGGCTACCTGCTGGGAGTGTGCGCTTCGTACGCCTGATCGTCGTAGGTCGAGAAGAACTCGAAGAGCCGGTCGTGGAGCTCCTTCATGGAGTCGATCGAGTACAGGACCGGCTGGTAGCGCGTGATGTCGTAGTCGAAGCTGCCCATCTCACGAATGTCCACGGGCCGGATCGTGGCCTTCTGGAACACGTCGAGCTCGCCGATCGACGACAGGATTCCCGCGCCGTAGGCCTTGGGCTCACCGTCCTCCATCACGACGCCGAACTCCATGGTGAACCAGAAGACCCGCGAGAGGAAGCCGAGGGCCTCTGGCGACTTCGTCCGATCGACGGCGCCACCCACCGCGAAGCAGATCTCGGCGAAGTCGGGATCTGCGAGCTGGTTCGCGTGCCCGATCACCTCGTGGATGATGTCGGGCTCAGGCGTGTACTGCGGCACCGACGGGTGACGGATGTACTGGGTCGAGTAAAAGGTACGGCGTCCGAACGAGCTGTAGAACTCCCGCAGCGGAGCGAGTCCGGCGACCGGCTGGTAGCCGAACCCGGTGAGTGGCTGCAGCAGCTCGGTGACGTCGGAGAGCTGCGGGACGTGGTCGGTTGGCAGATCGAGTGAGTCCTTCGAGTCGAGGAAGGCCCTGCACGCGTGGCGCTGATGCTTGGGCGCCAGCTCTTCGGACACGATTCGCCACACCTCGTGCTCTTCGTCGGTGTAGGCCACCGTCGGTATCGGGTCTTCGAGTCGGTGCTCGAGGGACAGCAGTGCGATGGCGTTGCGCCGTTCCCGATACGACGGGTCCGCAAAGCCAGGATGGTCGACTTCCAGCTGCACGACCACCGACCCGTCGTCTGCGATCTCGACGGGGGAGTACCCTCCTCGTGTTGCCGTGGTCTTCATGGCGCTCGCACCGTCCGTGTGCTCATTGCGTACTGTCATCGGTCGACTACTGGGGAGACTAACCCCGCACCCCCGACCGCAACCGCCACTGATGTGTCAACGATCGAACGCACCTCCGAGCTGTCTGACTCGATCCAGGTCGTCGACACCTGCACCGCCTCTGTCCGGCTGACCGGCTGAGCGGCTGTGAGCCCGCACGAAACCGGCGTCTCGGCTCGAAGGGCCGTGGCGTCCAACCACTGCTCGCTCCTGCGGACGATCGAGGACGCTTGGCACCTCCCTGAGCTGGGCTTCACCAGCGACCGTTCAGGTCCAAACCATGAACGAGTTCCTCGGCCACCAGCTTGCCCGTCTGCTCTCGGTCCCCCGAGCTCCCAGATCCTTCGTGGCACCACGTCGTGCGGAGACGCAGCAATTGGATGACGAGAAGTCCTCGCGCCCGAAACTCGGACACGCGTGGTGCGGGTCGACTCGCGTACGAGCACGACGCCGCGGGTGCCCTTACGGCTCAGCCGGCGGCCGCTTGCGCATCGATCAATGGCGGTGACGTCAGTCGTGACGGCGCGACGAGCGAGCGGTCCTCATCTTCGCCCGAGACGTCCTCGAGCGCCCGCCCCGAAGGTTCGGGTAGGACGCTCGTGAGAAGGAACCCCAGGATCGCCGCGCCTCCGGCGACGAAGAGCAGCCCTCGGAGTCCGACGGCACTCTGGAGCTGCGGCACGATGAAGACGCCGACAAACGCGCCGAGCTTGCCGACGCCCGCGGCGAAGCCGTGCCCGGTCGTTCGCATGTTCACCGGGAACACCTCGGACGGAAGCACGAACGTTGTGGTGTTGGGACCGAACTCGGTGAACAGGTAGCTCAGTCCGAAGATGGCGATGAACGGCGCCACTGCAGAGGTGAGCACCGGCACGGCACCAAGGAGAAGAAAGCACAGCGCCATGACCCCGAACCCGATGAACTGCAGGCGGCGGTGTCCAATCGCGTCCATCTTCCACACGGCCAAGAGGTAGCCGGGGACGGCGAACACGACGAAGAGAGCGAGCGTGAGCAGCAGCTTCATCTCCAGGCTCGCGTGCGGCGACACCTGCTTCAGGATGCTCGGCAGCGACAGCGTGTTGCCGTAGTAGGCGTAGTCAAAGAGGAACCAGGAGCCCGCAGTGCCCACCAGGAGCACGAGCATGCGGGGGTTGGTGAGGAACTCGCGCAAACCCATGAGACGGTTGGGCGCCACCGTCGCGCTGGAGGCATCGATCGACCCGGCAGTGAATCGGTGAAGCTCGGCCGCGGCCCTCGCTGCGTCACCCTTCACGCGTGCCTGGAACCGAGGGGACTCTGGCATCTTGGCCCTGAGGTAGAGCACCGCGGCCGCAGGGATCGCCCCGAGGCCCAGCAGGACTCGCCACGTCAGGCTCGAGCTCATGCCCGACGACAAGAGCACCAAGCCCACCAGCGGGCCGACGACCAGACCCACCGCCTGCATCGAGAAGACGAGGCCGACCAGTCGTCCGCGATCCTTGCGATTGGAATACTCGCTCATCAGTACCGCGGAGACCGGGTAGTCGCCGCCGATACCAAGGCCGAGGACGAACCGGGCGACGACCAAGACGTAAAAGCCTGGTGCGAGGGCAGAGGCGAGCGCACCGAGCACCATGATCACCGCAACGGTGAAGTACACGGTCTTGCGACCGAACACATCGGCGATCCGACCGAACACAATCGCGCCGATGAACGCACCGAGGATCGCCGCTCCAGTGACCCAGCTCGTCTGGAGGGTGGAGAGATGCCACTGGGTGGTGAGGATCGCAGCGACCGTACCGATGACAAAGAGGTCGTAGGCGTCGGTGAAGAACCCCATCCCCGAGATGACGACCGTTCGGCGATGGAACCGGCTGATCGGTGCCTCATCAAGCAGTTTGCTCACCGACTGGTCTGGTGGAGTGGGAACCTGGGGTTGGCTCGCCGCGTCGGGGCACAGGGTCACGGCTTCAGCAGCCGGTGCCGCCTCGCGAATCGCGGTCACGCGTCTCCGGACCCTCGGCGTTTGCCCATCTCCGTAGACCCTTGCAGCACCATCTGATCGCCGCACCAACCTGTGGTTACGTGCAAGTGAACGGACCGCGAATTCTTGGGTGTTGCAGCTGCGGGGCTAGCCGTGCAACGCCGGATCCGCTCGCGGCGCACGCTCGAGCGTGTCATTCGCCAGGACAGCGCCGCTGGCGAGGGGAGCCGATCGAATGCTCGGTGCCAGGGCGACTGGTCCGTGATCCCACTGGCGGTCACCGCGTTATCCAGTGGATGCACGTGGTTGATCGTGCTCGCTGGACGCCTCGCTTGATCGCCCACCGAGGTGCCGCTCGTTGCCGAATTGAGGTCGCGCGTTGCGCCCACCGCGTCACGAATGTGCAGGTCGCCCGAGTGCGACATACTTCTCTCTTCTCGAAAAGACACGCCAGCAGCGAGCCTGCCGACGAGGTCTCCGACAGGAGGTAGCTCGATGCAGAAGCACTCGTTGAGGTCGTGGCTCACGATCGCCGCGGTCCCCATGATCGGACTCGCCATGACGCTGCCCGCGACTGACGCGCTCGGCGCGTCGACCGCACGCCCGTCAGCGACCGCCCCCGCCCACCTCTCGGGCGCATCGACGAAGGTGATCGTGTTCCTGCGCGACACCCTCAAGGGGTTCGCACCGAGATCCGCGGCGCGGATGAGCGCTCTGCGCTCCGAGGAGGCGCCGCTCTTGACCGAGCTTCGCGCGTCGGGCGCGCAAGACGTGCAGGCCGCGAGAGTGCTGCCGTTCATCGTGGCAACCGTGACGCCGACGGAGCGCGCCGCCCTCATGTCCAACCGCCAGGTCCTCGCAGTGGAGCCCGACAGCTTGATCCGCGAGCCTTCGCCCATGACGTCGACGGGACCGACCTCGGCCGGGGCGTCCAAGCGCCCTGCCGTGGCGTCATCGCCGTCGATCTGCGGCACTGCGACGAACCCTGAGCTCGACCCTGAGGCGCTGAGCGTGATCAAGGCCGACCAGGCCACCGCGGCCGGGTACACCGGTGCCGGCGTCACGGTCGCGTACATCGCAGACGGCGTCGACCCGACGAATCCGGACTTCCAGCGCAACGCCGCCTACGCCTCTGCTGGCTCGCCCGCGGGCACCCCGATCCTCACGCAGGTCAACTTCAGCGGCGACCCAGCTGGCACGAAGGCCGGAGGCGGCGAAGCCTTCCTCGACTCGAGCTCGATTGCCGCGCAGGGCAACACCGTCTACGACCTCTCGAGCTTCGTGAACGCGGCGCACCCCACCCCGAGCACGCCGTGCGACATCAAGATCGTCGGGGCCGCTCCCGGCGCGAGCGTCATGGGACTCGACGTGTTCTCCACCGACTACGACACGACTCAGTCCAACTTCCTGCAGGCCATCGACTACGCCGTCGCAAACGGCGTCAAGGTGATCAACGAGTCGTTCGGGGCGAACAACTTCCCTGACACCTCGCTCGATGCGACGCGCCTGGCGGACGACGAGGCCGTCGCCGCGGGTGTGACCGTTGTGGTGAGCTCCGGAGACGCCGGCGTCACGAGCACCCTCGGCTCGCCCTCGACCGACCCGAACCTCATCAGCGTCGGTGCGTCCACTACGTTCCGCTCGTATGCGCAGACCGCCTACGGCGGCATCAACGCGCCCGCGGCGAACGGCACCTGGATCAACAACAACATCTCCTCTCTCTCCTCGGGCGGCTTCTCGATGGCTGGGGGCAACACCGTGAGCCTCGTCGCGCCCGGCGACCTCAACTGGGCGCTGTGCGACGCGAACACGTCGCTGTTCGTGGACTGCAGCAACGACAATCTGGCGGCGTCACCAATCGAGCAGACCGGTGGGACGAGCGAGTCCTCCCCGCTCACCGCGGCCGCGGCGGCCGACGTCATCCAGGCGTACGCCTCCACGCACGCTGGGACCGACCCTTCGCCGGCACTCGTCAAGCAGATCCTCGTGAGCTCGGCGACCGACATCAGCGCCCCCGCGGTCCAGCAAGGAGCAGGGCTCCTCAACGTGCTCGCGGCGGCCCAGCTGGCGGCGTCGATCACGGGCACGTCTGGCCCGGCTCTCGGTGGGCTCCTCATCGGCCCCAACCAGATCAACCTTGTCCAGAAGCCGAAGGCGAGCACCTCGACTTCGATCAAGGTGACCAACACCGGCGCCACGGCGGCGACCGTCGACCTCTCGACCAGGGGGCTGACGAAGGTCTTGTCGACCCCGAGCGGCTCGTTCTGCCTCAACCCCTCGACCTCGACGAGCTCGTGCGGGCCGCCGACGGCCAACTCGTTCCCGATCTGGAGCGGCGTGACCGAGGTGTACCAGCAAGAGACCTTCTCGGTGCCGAGCCATGCGTCGAGGCTCAACTTCTCGGCCGACTACCCCTACACCGGCCAGGCCTCCCTGCTTCACGTCGCGCTCATCGACCCGAGCGGCAGCTACGCGGGGTACTCGCTTCCCCAGGGCCTCGCCGACTACGCGAACGTCGAGGTGGCGAACCCCACGGCCGGGACCTGGACCGCGGTCTTCTTCACCGAGAAGGACGCGGGCACGAGCTTGGGGACCAGCGGGACGATCCAGTGGTTCGCCGCGAACTACCAGTTCCAGCCCGCAGGGACCATCTCGCCGAAGGTCCTGACCATCCCCGCCGGCGGGACCAAGTCGGCGGTCCTCGCCGTGAAGAGCCCGGCGATCTCGGGCGACGAGTCCCAATCCGTCGTGCTCAGGACGGTCGGCGGCGCGACGAACACGATCCCGGTCACCGTGCGCACACTCGTGGCGGTCGGGAAGTCAGGCGGGAAGTTCACCGGCTGGCTCACCGGTGGGAACGGCCGAGGCAACCCCGCCAAGACGAGCACCTACGAGTTCGCCGTCCCAGCAGGTGAGCGCGATCTGGACGTCAGTGCCCACTTCGCCGACATCAATGACGGCGTCGTGGCATACCTCGTGGACCCGAACGGCCAGGCCGTCGCGTCGTCGTCGAGCGTCACGACCACGAGCACGAGCAGCGTGATCACCACGGGCGCCGTCAACGTCTACAAGGACTCGCCGCAGGCCGGCACCTGGTCGCTCGTGCTCGACTGGCTGCAGCCGGTCTCGGGCTCCGAGCTGTTCGAGCCGTTCACCGGGACGGTCAAGTTCAATCAGGTGAGCGTCAGCTCCAACCTGCCGAAGAAGGCGTCGTTGCAGCTCGTCAGGGGCAAGGCGTACACGTTCCACGTCACGGTGAAGAACACCGGGTTGTCGCCACAGGCCTTCTTCCTTGACCCGCGGACGACGGGCACGCAGGCGTACCGGCTCCTCGACCTGTTCGGCAGCGACCAGAACATGTCGCTGCCCCTGCCGCCGGGGATCAACTTCCCCATCTACTCGGTGCCCGCGGACACCTCGAACCTCGTCGCCACCGTGGCGGGTTCGGTGCCGGTGACCTTCGACACCGGGCCGTTCACTGGTGACCCCGACCTCTCACCGGCTGTTCCCGCACCGAACGTGGTGACGTCGCAGTCGGCCACGTCGGAGAGCCTCACGTTCTCCGCGCCCGAGATCATGCCGGGGATCTGGTACCTCAACCCGAGCGAGTACGGCCCCTACGGGACCGGGGGCGCGCCGCCCGCCGAGGCGAGCGCGTCGATGTTCGCGGTCACGAAGGGGTTCAACTCGACCGTGCAGACTCCGACGGGCGACCTTTGGGCGGACAACATGGGTCTCGCGAGCGGGTTCGCGCCGAAGTACGTGGTGCCCGGCGCCACGGCGACCATCTCGTTCACCATCACGCCGACGGCGCCGTCGGGCACGCAGGTGACGGGACGCATCAACGTCTCGGACACCTTCCTTGCCAACGAGCTGATCGGGTTGCTCGACACGGGAGGCGACCAGCTCGCCTCGCTGCCCTTCACGTACACGGTCAAGTAATGACAGCCGCCTCGACCTGGTCCGCGCCACCATGCGCGGGCCAGGTCAGGCGTGCCGCCAACGCCACGTTGATGACCCGGACCGGATCGCTCTGGGCTCCAGTGAACTGAGCACGTGGGCGTCGCCGTAGGCGACGACGCCTCCGGTCGACGTCACGAGCCAGTCGTCCTTCCCGAGCGGCGAGAAGACGATGCTGACGACGCGAGGTCGTCGTGGATCGGCCCCGAACCCGATCGGACCATTCAGATGGCGGATTCAATCGGAGCGCAGCGACTGGTGATCTCGTCGTCCGAGAGATGGACCCGCCGAAAGCCCCCGACAACAGTCGTAGCGCGTTGCAAATGTCAGTCGGGTGACTGCCGCGTCATGTTCTCAGGTTCTACGTTGTCCCATCGAATTTGGAACACCGGACCGAACAGACTCCCAACGCCTCGCAAGACATAGGCATCTCGTCCCTCGCTGTACCGGAAGAAGGGACGGATTCGCTGGGCGGTTCGCTGCGTGATGGGTCTCCGGCGTCGGTGCAGCTGACGAGCCATGGAACCATCGTAGGGAGGGCCAACTGGAGTGCGTCTATGGGTCGCCTCAGTCGTGCCGCATTGGCTGTGGCTCCTTGTGCGAGTCGTGTCTTCCCTGCCTCCATTGCCCAGCGTTTCAAGTTCCACGCTCTTACAAATGAGCGGATTTACCCGGCCGTCCGGACAGCGTCAAGCAGACTCGGTACCAAACTCGCCCCGGCGGAGAGGAGCAGAGTATGGAGGCACTTGAATCCAACCGCTTCCACGAACTTCTTCACGAGCACAAGGCAGCAATTGCCAACTATCTTCGACGGCGGCTCCATCCGCCACCGAAGGAAGACCTATTCGATCTCGTCAAGGAGACGCTGGTCATCTTGTGGCGGCGTATCCATGACGTACCAACTGGGGATGGAGCTCTCCCCTGGGCGCCCGCAAAGTCCTCCACAACGCGCAGCGCTCGCATCGTCGCAGGAGGCACCACGAGGCACATGGTGGTGTTGAACGCCTTTCCTCCTTC
>DATKGG010000062.1:0-6246 GCA_035510855.1 Acidimicrobiales bacterium | reverse complement strand
GGGAGGACGCGACCAACCGGTGCGTGGCGATTCGCTCTGCGCACCACGATGACGAGGCCGTGCTGCTCATCAACGGCTACTGGGAGCCGGTCATCTTCACGCTGCCAACGGGCGTTGTCGGCCGGCTGGTCGAGTCGCTGTGCACGTTCGACCCCGCTCGTCCCCAGACGCGGCACGAAGCCGGCGAGGAGGTCGAGGTGCCACCGCGAAGCATCATCGTGCTGCTTGTCGCGGGTGCGTGACGACGCCGCGACTCAGCTGCGGTAGACCTGGGTGACGTAGTCGTCGAGCATCCTCGTCGCGCAGTAGCGGGGTCCAAGGGTGCGCAGTGACGCGCGGACCCGCTCGAGCCACGCGACGGGCACGCCGTGCTCGTTGCGGTCGTAGAAGAGAGGCTTCACCTCGTTGTCGATCAGGTCGTAGAGGGCGTTCGCGTCGCGCTCGTCCTTCGCGGACTCGTCGGGGTCGACGCTGCCGTCGATCGCCCAGCCGTTGGAGCCGTCGTAGGCCTCCATCCACCAGCCGTCGAGCACGCTCAGGTTGAGGCCCCCGTTGAGGGCGGCCTTCATGCCGCTCGTGCCGCTCGCCTCGAACGGTGGCCTCGGCAGGTTCAGCCACACGTCGCAGCCGGCGACGACCGTGGTCGCCGCGCTCAGGTCGTAGTCCTCGAGGAACACCACCCTGTTGCCGACCTCGGGCACGCGCTTGAGCTCGAACATCCGCTGGGCGAATGCCTTTGCGGCGTCGTCGAGGGGGTGCGCCTTGCCGGCAAAGACGAACTGCAGCGGACGGTCGTGATTGAGCAGCGAGAGGGCGCGCTCGACGTTGTGCACAAGGAGGTTGAGCCGCTTGTACGTCGCCAGTCGCCGCGCGAAGCCGATCGTGAGGAAGGTCGGGTCGAACGCGTCACGTCCGGCCTGCACGAAGTCGATGTCCTCGCCGCGCGCGAGCCGGTCAACGACCACCTTGCGCCGGATCTGGTACACGAGCTCGTCTCGCTGCGTACTGCGAACGTCCCAGAGCCGCTGGTCGTCGATCTCGTCGACCTGCTTCCACATGATGGGGTCGCTCGCATAGCGCTCCCAGCCTTCGCCGAAGCACTCGGTCAGGAGCCCGCGCATGGGCGGGGCCATCCACGAGGGGAGGTGCACGGCGTTCGTCACGTGGGTGATCGGCACCTCGTCGGTCCCGCCATGCGGGAACATCTCGTGCCACATCGCTCGCGCGATGGCCCCGTGGCGCTGGCTGACCGCGTTGGTCGACCGAGAGCCCCGGATGGCAAGCGGCGTGAGCCCCGTCGGCTCGGCGGCGTCCGCGGGATGCATCCGTCCGAGGGCGAGGACCTCGTGGCCGTCGAAGTGCAGCGCGTCGAAGAGCCGGCCGAGGACGCTGAGGACCTCGTCTCTGCTGTAGGTCTCATTGCCCGCGGGCACCGGCGTGTGGGTCGTGAACACGAACTTCGAGCGTGCCTGCTCGATCGCCTCGCCACAGTGGGTGGCAGGCGAGTCCGAGGCAGCCGAGAGCGACGAGGCGACGGCGAGGGTCGCGAGCGCGGCATGCCCCTCGTTCAGGTGGTAGAGGGACGGTTCGATCCCCATCGCGTCGAGCGCCCGCACCGCGCCGACCCCGAGCAACGCGTACTGCGCCAGCCGAATTGACGAGTTGCCCTCGTAGAGGCGCGAGGAGACCCACCGCTGCAGCGGCGTGTTCTCGCCGAGCTCGGCGTCGAGCAGGAACAGCGGGACCCGACCGACCTGGACTCGCCAGACGTGCGCGACGAGCTCGCCGTCCCAGATCGGGACGCTGATCGTGAGCGGTGACCCGTCCGACCTCGTCACACGCACCGCGGGCATCACGTTCGGGTCCGACTCGATCCAGTACTCCTGCTGCCACCCCGACCGATCCATGCGCTGGTGGAAGTAGCCCCGTCGGTAGAAGAGCCCGACGCCCACGAACGGCATCGCCTGGTCGGAGGCCTCCTTCAGCAGGTCGCCGGCCAGCACGCCGAGCCCGCCCGAGTACACCGGCAAGGAGCGGTGCACGCCGAACTCTGCGCACAAGAACGCGACGGGTCCGCCGTCCAACGACGGATTGTCGGGGCGTTGGAGGTCGTCCCTCAGGCTGTTCGCGACGCGGTCGAGCTGCTCGAGGAACCGCTCGTCGGTCGCCCAGTTGAGCAGGTCAGGCTCGGAGAGGTCGCGCAGGAACCGAACCGGGTTCTCGTTGGTGAGGCCGAAGCGGTGCGCGCCGAACGCGCGGAACAGCTCGCGTCCCCCCGGGGTCCACGACCATTTGTAGTTGTAGGCGATCTCGGCGAGCGGCTGGAGCGGCTCGGGCAGCCGCCTCCCGAGCCGGTCGATCGCGCGCGTCAGGTCGCGCGAGCCGTCCATGGGATGCGGCTCACCGGATCCACGGGGCGGCATGAGACGTCGAACCTAGCGGACGTCACCCGCGCGGCTGGGGTTGCTTGCGTTCACCGTCGCCCATAGATCACAAACCCAAGCGGCGGCAAGATGAGCGAGGCACGGTCGGCCCTGCGGTGCCACGGCTCATGGGTCGTCTCCACGTTCTCGATGACTGCGTGACCTGAGCCGCCGAACTCGATCGCGTCGCTGTCGACGAGCAACGACCACATACCGGGCGCCGGCATGCCGACGAGGTAGTCAAAGCGGGGCTCGGGGGTCGCGTTGAGGACCGCGACGAGGAGGGAGGTGGCGTCGTCGTGCCGCTCGACGGACACCACGCTGTGGACCCGGTCGTCACCGTCGATCCACGAGAATCCGCGGTCCAAGAGGTCGTCTCGGTGCAGTGCCGGCTCGCTGCGATACAGCGCGTTGAGGCGGGCCACGAGCGCCGCGATGCCTCGGTGCTCGGCGCGCTCGAGGAGGTGCCAGTCGAGGCTCGCCTCGTGGGACCACTCCGAAGGCTGCGCGAACTCGTCGCCCATGAACAGGAGCTTCTTGCCGGGCTGGACGAGCTGGTACCCGAACAAGAGGCGGAGGTTCGCGAAGCGCTGCCAGTCGTCACCAGGCATCTGGTCGAGCAGCGACCCCTTGCCGTGCACGACCTCGTCGTGGGAGAGCGGCAGGATGAACTGCTCAGAGGTCGCGTAGACCGAGCGGAACGTGAGCCGCTCGTGGTGGAAGCTGCGGTGGACCGGGTCCTTGGCGAGGTAGTCGAGGGTGTCGTGCATCCAGCCGAGGTCCCACTTGTAGTCGAAGCCGAGCCCGCCCTCGCTCGTCGGCGCGGTGACCCCTGGCCACGAGGTCGACTCCTCGGCGACCGTGATCGCGTCGGGAAAGGCCCGGTGCAGCTCCTCGTTGCACGTCTGCAGGAACTCGACTGCCTCGAGGTTCTCGCGACCGCCGCGGCGGTTGGGCACCCACTCGCCGGGCTCCCTCGAGAAGTCCAGGTACAGCATCGAGGCGACGGCGTCGAAGCGAAGCCCGTCTAGGTGGTATCGATCGAGCCACGAGCACGCCGCGCTGAGAAGGAAGGACCGCACCTCGTGGCGTCCGTAGTTGAAGATCAGGCTGTCCCAGTCAGGGTGCACGCCCTGTCTCGGGTCGGCGTGCTCGAACAGGTGCGTCCCGTCGAAGGTCGCGAGCGCGAAGGCGTCGCTTGGGAAGTGCGCGGGCACCCAGTCGAGCAGCACGCCGATGCCGGCCTGGTGCAGCGAGTCGACGAGGGCGGCGAACTCGTCGGGCTCGCCGTAGCGGGCGGTGGGCGCGAAGAACCCCGTCACGTGATAGCCCCACGATCCGTAGAACGGGTGCTCGCTCACGGGCAGCAGTTCCACGTGCGTGAAGCCGTGCGCCCGCACGTGCTCGATGAGGCGCGGCGCGATCTCGGTGTAGGTGAGGGAACGGTCGTTCTCTTCGACGCAGCGCGCCCACGAGCCCAGATGCAACTCGTAGACCGAGATCGGCTGGTCGACCGACTGGCGTGCCGCCCGGGACGCCATCCACTCGCCGTCGCCCCAGCTGTGTCGCAGCTCGGCGGTGATCGACGCAGTGCCTGGGGCGAGCTCGCTTTGCTTCGCGTAGGGGTCGGCCTTGTCGAAGGGATCGCCGCCAAGCGTCGAGGCAAGCTTGAACTTGTACCGCTCACCGAGGCCGATACCACCAATGAAGCCTTCCCAGACGCCAGTGTCCTCGTGCCGTGCGAGCGGGTGCTGGCGGCCATCCCAGCCGTTGAAGTCGCCGATGACCTCGACCCACGCGGCGTTCGGGGCCCAGACCGCGAAGTAGGTCCCGCGCCGCCCTTCGACCTCCATCTCATGGGCGCCCAGCCGGTCGTACATCCGCGCGTGGCGACCCTCGTTGAAGAGATGCTCGTCAATCTGCCCGAAGCGCGTGACCGAGAAGTCGGTTCCCGTGTGCGCGCCGGGCTGGCTGGGTTCGGGGTGCAGCTCGGCGGGGCGTCGAGCGTGGAGCTCGTCGAGCGAGCCGAACACCGAGGGGTCCGTCTCGAGGGCTTCGAGCGGCTGATCGATCCGATACTGCCAGTTCGGGCGTTCGACAGACGTGCCCGGGAGATTCACGGCGTCGCGCTCGCCCGCGAGGTCGCCCAGCTGGGCGACGACGAGACCCGCGTCGCTGAGTGCCAACGAATCGAGGGTGGCGGCGAGCAGTTCGGGAGGTGGTTCGATGGGGAGATTCGAGGTGGTCACAGGGCGCAGCGTCGCAGACATGAGAGCGGCGCGCTCGAGGTCGCGCTGCTCGCGCATTGTCGCGGCACCGGCCTCGTCGAGCTGGCCGTAGATGACGCGCTCGTCGATGTCGACGCCCCGCCACCAACCGTCGAACGTCGGCAGGTCGTGGGTCGTGAACGAGGCCACCGAGCCAGGGGGCACCGCGGCCTCGAACAGCGGGCCTGTCCGTCCAACCGAGAGCACGACGGCGAACGACCGCCGGATCCCCTCGTTGTCCATCGCTCGGCGCACCGCAGCGTCGACCGTGCCGAAGTCCTCGCCGACGATCGAGGCGTGGTGACGCTCCGCTTCGATGGCGACGACCGCGAGCAGCTCATCGACCGGAGCGCTGAGGTAGACGCCCTGGGCAGGTGTCGCGCCCTCGGGGATGCAGAAGAGGCGCTGCAGCCCGAGCACGTGGTCGATCCGCAGCATGCCCGCGACGCTCAGGTGGTGCACGAGCGCGGCGCGGAACAGTTCGTGGCCGGTTGCTCGGGACGCCTCGAACCGGGGTGGCGGGAATCCCCACCACTGCCCCCCTGGGAAGAAGCGATCGGGCGGGGCGCCCACCGACAGTCGCTCGACGAACTGGTCGCGATGCCGCCAGCTGTCGTAGCCGCGTGAGTGCGCGCCGACTGGAAGGTCGAGGGAGAGCACCTGGCCGCGCTCCTCGCACCTCATGGCGACTCGAGTGAGCTGGCGGTGGGCGAGCCACTGGGTGAAGCAGTACTGCTCGACGACATCTGCGTCGACGTCGCGTGCGTCGATCGAGCCGTCACGGAGCCTCGTCGGCCACCGTTGCCAGTCGATCCCGAGCCGGTCGCCGGCAGCTCGGAACCGCGCGTAGTCCACGACCGAGGGTCGCTCGGCGACGAAGTCCACGAGGTCACTGAGTCGTGCCGAGCCGCTGTCGTGCAACGATTCGAGGAGCTCGGCGAGGACGTCGCGCTTGATCGACATCGAGTGGGCGCCGTCGACAAAGGGGTGGGACCTGGATGCGGCGTCTCTCGCGGCTCTCTTGAGCTCGTTCGCGCGGGCCACGATGCTGGGCGGGGTCGCGTCGTCGAACTCCGCTTCGACGTCGATCCACCGCTCGTGCCAGAACAGCCGGCTGACCGGGAGATAGGGACTCGGCTCGAACGGCTCGGGGCCGAAGCCCGCGAGCAGCGGCAGCGTCGCGACGACCGAGGCACCGTGCCGCGACGCGAACGCGGCCAGCTCGTCGAGGTCCGTGAAGTCACCGCAGCCCCAACTGTGCTCGCCGTGCAGCGAGAACAGCGGTGCCGCGACGCCGACCGCACGCCACGTCCCGTCGAATCGGCCTCTCGCACCACGAGTGGGCTTCGCGAGGACGTGGGTCTTGGCATCGATCCTCGACGTGCGCACGTCGAGCGAGTGGTACCCAGAATCGAGCTCGACCGGCAGGGGGAGCGAGCGTCGCCTCGCGGACCGGGGATGCGCGGCGTCGACGACGAGTTCGGCGACGTCCACCGTCCATTCGACGACCTGGCCGCTCTCGGTGGTGAGGACGCACTCGAGCTTGCGCTCTCCCC
>DATKGG010000061.1:0-6152 GCA_035510855.1 Acidimicrobiales bacterium | reverse complement strand
GAGAGGAGCGACATCGAGCGCTCCCGACCTATCGGTCGCGCCCTCTGTCGCATCGCGGCGCGTGCCGAGCGCCGCTGCCGCGCCGAGCTTGTCGAGGGCGTCAAAGAGGCGATCGCGAGGTGCGCGCATCTCGAGGAAGTCGAACAGGTCCCTCAGGCCCGCTGCATCCCAGCCGCCGAATCTCAAGTCATCAGGCACGTCGCACTCGAGCGGGACATCGCGCACGAGCGGGATCATCTGCAGGTTCTGGCGCACCTGCGCCTCGTTGGCGGCCATCGACTCACGCAGCTTCGGCGTCAGCTCGCCGAGATGAGAGTAGATCGCGTCGATATCGAGATAGGTGTTGACGAGCTTGGCAGCCGTCTTCTCGCCAACACCTGGCACGCCGGGCAGGTTGTCCGAGGTGTCGCCGCGTAGCGCCGCGAGCAGGGGGTACCTGGGAGGGAGGACCCCGGTCCGCTCGACGATGCCGGCCTCGTCATAGAGCACGTAGTCGGTCACCCCACGCCGGTTGTACAGCACGCGCACGTGCGGGTCCTCCACCAGCTGATAGGTGTCGCGGTCGCCGGTCACGACGATCACGTCTTCGCCCGCGTCGCGAAGCTTGGTGGCGAGAGTGGCGAGGACGTCATCGGCTTCGTAGCCCGGCACGGTGACAACGGGGACCCCGAGAAGCTCGAGGAACTTGCGCACCAGTTCGATCTGAGAATGAAACGCCTCAGGCGCCGGCGTCCGGCCGGCCTTATAGACGCTGGAGATCTCGTCGCGGAACGTCGGCTCAGGGGTGTCGAGCGCGGCCGCCATCCCCGTCGGCTGCCAGTCGGACAACAGCCGCGTCGTCATCGACACGAACCCGAAGACCGCCGTCGTGTCCTGCCCGGACGACGTGGCCAGAGCCGCGTCCTGCAGCGCGAACCAGGCGCGATAGGCGAGCGAGTGGCCATCGAGGAGAAGGAACGTACCCACTTGGAAGGAGCCTACGGCCAAGGTGCGCGCGCCGCGGCGCCGACGGGCGTCTCAGGGTGCGAGGTCGCCATCCATCACCAAGGCGGCGACGTCGCGCATGGTCGCGCGCCGGTTCATCGCCGTCTGCTGGATGAACGAGAACGCTTCGGCTTCCTTCATCCCGTGCTCGTCCATCAAGCGGCCTTTCGCCCTGTCGACCCAGCGCCTCGTCTCGAGCTGCTGCTCGAGGCTCTTCTTGTCGTCGGCGAGAGAGGCATTCTCGGCCTCGAGGGCGCGCATCTCGGTGAAGCGCCCGAGCGCCACCTCGATCGCCGGCATCAGCTCTTCCTTCTGGAAGGGCTTGACGAGGTAGGCAAGAGCACCTGCATCTCTCGCCTCCTCGATCAGATTGCGCTGGGAAAAGGCGGTGAGGATGAGGACCGCGGCGTGCCGATCATCGGAGATCTCGCGCGCGGCGCTCAGGCCGTCCATGCCCGGCATCTTGATATCGAGGATCGCGACGTCAGGGTGGTGCTCCTTGACGAGGGCGACCGCCTCGTCGCCGCGTCCGGTCTCGCCCACCACCTCGAAGCCTTCTTCTTCGAGGATCTCACGAAGATCGAGGCGGACGATGGCCTCGTCCTCTGCGATGACGGCTGTCCTGGACAATAGAGGTGCTCCTTCGGTAGCGGCCCGGCTCACACTACGAGCTTGTCCAACAGCTCGTCCTGCGCTCGCTCTAGCTCGGCCACCCGGTCCCTGGCGGACTGGCGGCTGCGCTGCATCACCTCGGCATGACGGCTCGCCTCGTGCCATTCCCGGTCGGCCAGCGGGGTCTCGGACACGAGCGAACGGATACGAGCCTCATCGGCGTCCTCGACGAAGCTCGCTAGCTGCTCCTCGATGAGCGCGAGCTCTTCACGTGCCCGCATCAGCTTGGAGTGGACCTCCCCCAGGCGTCGCTCGATCACCCGACGGTTCATGGTCCTGCAGAGCTTATGCCCACGCGGCGACCACCTCTGACCGGCCTGCGCTCAAGCCAGCAGTCCGATCGCCACGATGACACAGCAAAGTATCGACAGCGCGACGACATCGCTCCGCCGGACGTGGTGCGCGTCGTAGCGCACGACGCTCGCCCCGCCCCGCGCCTCGATCGCGTCCGCGAGCTCGCCGGCGCGGCGCAGCGCCCCGAGCAGCGCTGCGACCGCCATCTCGATCATGTCGTCGCCGAGCTCCTTGGCAGTGCGCGGCCGGGGAGGGCGCCGTGCGCGACGGGCGTCTCGCAGGGTGCGCATCTCGTCGACGACCAGTGGCAGGCAGCGGATCGAAAGTGCGAGCGCCGCCGAGAGCTCGTCGACCGGCACCCGCAGCTTGCGCAGCGGTGACGAGAGGCGCGTGAGCGCGGGCGCCAGCTCGGCCAACGGCGTCGTCCAGCCGACGAGAGCCGCCGCCCCGAGCAATTCGATCGCGAGCACGAAAAAGCGCGCCCATTGCTCGAGCCCTCCCACCGCGAGCCTCAGCGATCCGACGTGGACGATCGGCTGACCGCCTGAGGCAAACGCGATGAGCCCTCCGACGAGCACGAAGAGCCAGATCCAAAGAGGAAGGCGAGGGACGGCGCTGGCAGGGATCTTGACGGCGAGCAGCACCGACAAGAGCAGCACTCCCACGATCCCCTCGGCGTGCCAGGTCGGCCAGACGAAAAGCGAGATGCTGAGGCCGATGACAGCGAGGATCTTCGTGCCGGCCCAGAGCGAATGGAGCGGGCTCTCTATCGGCACGTAGCGGAGGAAGTGGACGTCGCGTGGCTCGCGTGTCGAAGACCGGCGATCGATGCGCGCCGCGAGGCGGTCGCCGGCGGTGGTGGCGGGTGTGCTCATCGTCCCGCCGCCCTCCCGTCGTGGACGAGGCGCCCGCGCTCGAGTACGAGGAGGCGTTCACCGAGAGCCGCCGCCGCATCCTGGTCGTGCGACACGACGATGGTGGCGACGCCGCGCTCGGAACGGAGAGTCACCAGCACCCGCTGGAGCACGGCCTGGGTGGCGGCATCGAGACCGGCGAGGGGCTCGTCGAGCACGACGAGGACCGGCCGGCGCGCGAGTATCCCCGCCAGCGCGACGCGCCTCTGCTCACCGCCCGAGAGCGCGTCGACGCGTCGATGGCCCATGGCGTCGGGGTCGATACCGACGCTCGCAAGGGCCTCGCGAGCCACCTCACTCGTCGTGCCGTAGGCGACATCGGAGAGAACCGTCGGACGCAGCAGCTGCAGTCGCGCATGTTGGAAGCCGATCCCGACCTCTCCGATGCGCTCTGAGATCCGCCGCCCACCGAGCAGAGCCTCGCCCTCGCTCGGCGAGAAGAGTCCCGCGAGGACCCACGCGAGTGTCGACTTTCCCGAGCCGTTCGGTCCGGTGACGACCACGCCCTCACCTGGCTCGATGTCGAGGTCGATGCCGATGAGCGCCCGGTGAGCCCACGGCGTGCCGTCGGCATAGACGTGCCCGGCGTTGCGCAGCGCTACCGGGGCGGGCGGCTCGTCGGGGAACTCCTCCCCCGTCTCCCCCTCCATCTCGTCGCCGGGACTGGCCCCGTCTGGTCCGTGGTCTGGTATCTCGCCTCCGTCGCGGTCGGCCGAATCGCGTTCGCGCTCTGCCACACGGCCGACCCGTGGCTCGTTTCCCTTCTCCCCGCCCGGCAGCTCATGGTCTCCGCGCGACTCGCGCGCCGGGCCCGGGTCCTCGGGATCACCCACGTCGTCGGGCTCTCCCGCATCGGCGGCCAACGCAGGGTCAACCCGGACGCCTTCTCGCAGGCCGATTATCTGCCGGGCACCCTCGACCTCGGCCGGCCGGTGCGTGATGTGCACGACGGAGACGCCACTGTCGGCGAGCGATGCAAGCAAGGCGACGACGTCGCGCCGGCCTTCGGTGTCGAGCATCGCGGTCGACTCGTCGGAGATGATCAGCTGCGGCGCACGAGCGAGTGCCGCCGCGATGGCAATCCGCTGCAGCTCCCCGCCCGACATCGTCGAGGTCTCCCGGTCGGCCATGCCCGCCATGCCCACCCGTCCAAGCAGCGACTCGATGTCGCAGGGGTGCGATGCCGGCAGTCCCCACACGAGGTCGTCGCGCACGCGTACCCCGAGCACCTGACTCTCGGGCCGCTGGAAGATCATCGCTGCGCCTTGCGGGAGGCCGAGCCCGGGGTCGCCCGCACGGATGACTTCGCCCGAGGTCGGTGGCAGCCCCGCCAGCACCCGAGCGACCGTCGACTTGCCCGAGCCGTTGGCGCCGACGACCGCGGTCAGACCGCCCGCCGCGATGTCAAGCGTGACGTCGTGCAGGGCATCGGTACTTGCAGTGGGATACCGGTAGGAGACGTTTTGCAGTCGCACGGGCACCGGTGCCACCTCCCGGTCCGCCCCGGCGGCGACACCCGGGCCCTCGGCGATCAGGCTCGCCCGACGTGGGGGAACGCCGTCTCGCTCCAGCCGGTCGAGCAGTGGCCCGAGGTAGCGACCCGAGAGCCCCGCGACCAGTGCGATCGCCGCCAGCTCGAAGACCGGGTAGCTAACCCACCAGTGGTCGTTCACCCAGGTGAGCTTGCGGACGATCCAGGCACCTTCCGGCTTCAGCTGGGCGAAGGCGAGCACCCGGGCGATGCCGCGACCGTAGATGTTCACTTGTGCGAGGAGCAGCTTGCGCAGGCTCGGGAGCGCGGCGCTGGCGGCGTCGGCCAGGATCGCGGCCGGGATGCCGGTCGTCTCGGTCGCCAGCAACGCGGCGCGCCACGCGCCCGGGCCACGCCGGCGGGCGAGGCCGACCGAGAGCCCGATCGAGCCGTACAGCCACGTCTGTACCACGAGCCCGAGCCCGCCGATGACAAAGCCGGCCGCAGCGACCGCGATCGTCGCCACCACCGCGGCGCGCGCTCTGTGACGCGACGCCAGCATCGCGATGGGGACGATCGCCAGCACCTGCAGCGCGTAGCCCACGAGCGGAAGGAACCAGCCCAGCACCTCGAAGATGAGAGCGATGTCGCCCAGCACGGCGGCCTCGGCGAGCTCGCCGGGACGCAGCGGTCCGCGCAGACGGCCAGGCGAGCGCGACCCGCCGCCAGCCGCAGCTCCGGCCGGGTCGCGGGCCTCGCGCGGCTCGCTCGTCGTGGTACTCATCACCCTCAAGCTTGCACGTCGACGGCGTCGCCGTGTGGCAGCCGGCTCACCGGCATGCATGCCGCGTCGGTGGGCGGCCATCGTCTTCACGTCCAGCCGCGTTTTTCGCATCAAGGGGCCGACACGATTCCAGCCGAGCCCCGCGCCCAGGATCATGGGGCCTCCCGCGTCAGTGAGCGGTCATCGTCCCCACGTCCAGCCGCGTTGCTCGCAGGCCAGCGCCCACACGATTGCGAGACGCGCCAGTCGGCCGAGGTCGAGGCGCCCGATCCGGGCCGTTACCCCGGGCGATGCTCGAATTTCTGGCGGAGAAGCTCGCGCCGCTTTTGTAGCTCGCGATGGTTGATCGACGCCACGTCCGGCGACAGTCCCATCGAGGCCTTCACTCCGTTCAGGTCGACAACCGTCTGGCGGGGATCGATCCCTATGTCGCGCGAGATCCGGTCGCCATGGTGGGTGGCGAAGTACATGGCGATGGCGGCGATCTCACCGAGGATATTGATGTCGGGCGCGAGCGTGGCGACCGCGCCGTCGAGGAAGAGCATGTTCTTGACGAAGAGCATCAGCTCTTTCGGCATCTTGGCGCCGTAGGCGAGCAGGCCCTTGGTGAGCTCGCGGATCTGCACCGTCAGCTCCTCGGCAGATAGAGCGACTATGTCCTGTCCCGGCTTGTCGAGCCCGAGATCGCGGATCACCCCGTCGACGTCACAGTCACCTGGTAGCGCGCCGAGGTCGCGTAGCGCCTCGACCTGACTGCGCACATCGTTGGTCGTCCCACCTATCAACAGGCGCAGGAACGCCAGCCGCTCATCCTCGTCGAGGCGCCCGGTGATGCCGAAGTCGAGCAGCACCACCCTGCCGCCCTCCTGCACGAAGAGGTTCCCGCCATGCAGGTCACCGTGGAACACCCCGAAGAGCATCGCCCCCTCGAGGAACGAAACGGTGCCCGCTCGCAATACCGCCTCGGTGTCGATGCCTGCGGCCTTCATCCCGAGCACGTCGTCCCACGCGTACCCGTCGAGTCGCTCCATCA
>DATKGG010000060.1:0-2053 GCA_035510855.1 Acidimicrobiales bacterium | reverse complement strand
CGGGATCGAGTTCGTCACCCGAAAGGTGACCGACGGGGTGGCGAGGATCAAGCTCGGGCTCACCCACGAGCTCCGGCTCGGCAACCTCGAGTCGACGCGCGACTGGGGCTATGCGCGCGACTACGTCCACGCGATGTGGCTCATGCTCCAGCACGACGGTCCGGAGGACTTCGTCGTGGCGACCGGCGAGACGCGATCGATCCGCGAGTTCTGCGAGATCGCCTTCGGCGCAGTCGGCCTCGACTGGCACGACCACGTGAAGGTCGACGAGCGGTTCTATCGGCCCGCCGAGGTCGACGCCTTGGTCGGCGACGCCTCCAAGGCCGAGCGGGTCCTCGGCTGGCGACGCAAGGTCGACTTCAAAGAGATGGTCGAAGAGATGGTCGAGTCCGACCTCGCGGCGGTCGCGGCGACGCTGCGCTGACCTACGAGGTGCTCGCGTTCAGCGAGCTGTCGAAATTGCCCCAGGAGGGTCCAAAGTAGGCTTTCGGGGCCCCATGGCACACGCCGTCTCACTCCGCGCTGCCGTGGCACTGCTCGGACAGTTCCCCGTCCTCGCGGGCGTCGACCTCGACGTCGAAGAGGGGAGCGTCGCTGCCGTCCTCGGTCCGAACGGCGCTGGCAAGACGAGCCTGCTGTATTTGCTCGCGGGCCTCCTCCCGATGCGGTCGGGCTCCGGGAATGTTCTCGGATGTGACCTCCTCGGGGATCGCCGCGACCTGCGCCAGCAGGTCGGGCTACTCGGCCACTCGCCCGCCCTTTACCCCGAGCTGTCTGCCGCGGAGAACCTCAGCTTCGGGCTTCGGGCGATGCGCCGACCGGCCACCGACGCGACGGCGGCGCTCGAGCGCGTGGGGCTGACCGGGCGCCTCGCGACGACGCCGGCGCGCACGCTCTCTGCCGGCCAATCCCGCAGGATGGGGCTCGCCTGGCTGCTCGCGAGACGGCCCGCGCTCTGGCTCCTCGACGAGCCGCACGCAGGGCTCGACGTCGCCGGCCGCGACCTGTGCGACGACGTCATCGAGCAGGCAGCCCTGGGCGGAGCGACGGTGCTCTTGACGAGCCACGACCCCGAGCGCGCCGCGAAGGTCTCGAACCAGGTCGTCCAGCTCGCCGGCGGGGCCGTCGTCTCCTTGAGCGAGGGCCAAAGGCCGCCACGTGTGGCGTGACGCGATGCTCGTCTGCGGCAAGGACCTGCGCATCGAGCTGCGCACGCGGCTGGTCCTGTGGCAGGTCGTGCCCTTCGGCATCCTCACCCTCGTCCTGTTCGCCCTGGCCCTCGGGCCGTCCGCGACCGCACTGCAGCACGGGGCGCCGGGGCTCCTGTGGCTGGCGCTGCTGTTCGCCTCGGTCCTCGCCACGACTCGCTCGGCGAGCATCGAGGAGCCCGAGGGCACCCGCTCATCGATCCGACTGCTCGGCCTCGACGCGGGCGGGGTCTTCCTCGGGAAGGCAGCCGCGCTCGCGGTGCAGCTGCTCGCGATCGCGGCGGTCCTCGAGCTCGGGCTGCTCGTGTTCTTCCACGTGAACCCCGCTCGGCTCGGGATCGCGTCGCCGCTCGAGCTGTGCGCCCTCGCGGCCCTCGCGGCGGTCGGGACGCTCTACGGTGCTGTCGTGGCCGGCACGGACGTCGCGGGCACCCTGCTGCCGCTGCTCGTGCTGCCCGCGCTCGCCCCGGTGCTCATCGCGGGCGAGAAGGGGACCGCCGCGGTGCTCGCGGGCGGCGGCCCCGGCCGCTGGGCGATCGTCCTGTTGGTCATGGCGGTCGCCTACCTCGCGGTCGGCACGCTCCTCTACGGCGCGCTCGAGGAGCCCTCATGACGCGTCGGCATCTCGATCGCGCGCTGGGCCCGGCGGCGCTCGCGCTCGTCGCCCTCACCGTCTGGCTCGGCCTGTGGGTGACCCCGCCTGACGAGACCCAGGGCAACTTCGTGCGCCTTTTGTATCTGCACCCCGCGCTCGCGTGGGTCGCGCTCTACCTCGCGTTCGGCCTCGCCGCGCTCAGCTCGGCGCTGTACCTGTGGCCGCGGACGCGCTCGCAGCGCTGGGACCT
>DATKGG010000059.1:0-22366 GCA_035510855.1 Acidimicrobiales bacterium | reverse complement strand
TGCCGCCATTGTCTGATGGTAGTGTCCCACGTCTTCCAAGGCTTTATAGACTTGTTTTATAGACTTGTAGTTGTGGCCGGCCTTGAAACGGAAACAGGCGCCTTCGGTGGATCCGGCTCAGGGGGGATCGCCGACACGGCGCACCCTCGGAGGGCCTTCACATCGGTGACCGACGCGGTCGCGCTCGAGCGAGCGAACGTCGTGCTGCCCGCTGCTGAGCGACTCCTGTACGCAGAGGTGTGGCAAGTTGGTCCCTTGGCGAGCTCGTTCGAATGGAAATTGAGTCCGGACTCGTCGGTGACCGGTGTGTACCAGACCGAATTTCTGTCAGCAACATCACGACCGTGCCGTGACTATGGCTGAGTAGGTTCGCGGCGTGTCCTTCTACGAGTCGTCGGTGCTGCCACGACTCCTTGACGTCGCCTGCGGGTCCAAGGGTTTCCTGCGCTGGCGCGAGAAGACCGCCGCGGGGCTCACCGGCACGGTGCTCGAGGTCGGATTCGGGTCGGGCGCCAATCTCTCGGTGTTCCCCACCGACGTCGCCGAGGTCCTCGCCGTGGAGCCGTCGGCGACCGCGATGCGGATCGCGCAGCGGCGGATCAGAGCCTCGGGCGTGCGGGTCCTCCACGTGGGCCTCGACGGGCAGCGCATCGAACTCGACGACGCGAGCTGTGACAGCGCGCTGTGCACGTTCACGCTGTGCACCATCCCCGACGCCACCGCCGCGCTGCTCGAAGTCCGCCGAGTGCTGCGACCGGGGGGCCAGTTGCACGTCTTGGAGCATGGTGTCGCCCCCGACGAGTCGGTCGTCGCCTGGCAGCGCCGCCTCGAGCCCCTGCAACGTGCACTGTTCGGCGGCTGCCACCTGACGCGCGACCCGCTCGCACTGCTCGAGGACGCTGGGTTCGAGCCGGGCGCGACGACCCAGCGCTACGGCAAGGGACCCAAGCCCTGGACGTACCTCACGAGCACGGTCGCCACGGTCAAAGAGCGCTGACTTAGGGCCGCAGCGGCACCATCGTCAGCAGCGTGCGCCGCCTCGGTACGGTTACCCCATGACACGCGTGACGCCCGCGGACTGCTGGCTCTGCGATCTCGACGGCGTCCTGATCCGAGACGGGCTCGCCATCGACGGCGCCGCGCAGTTCCTCGAGCGGCTTCGCGAGTCCGGGCGACCGTTCCTCATCCTCACCAACAACTCGATGTTCACCCCGCTCGAGCTGCGCGACCGGCTCGCGGGCGTGGGGCTCGAGGTCAAAGAGTCCGAGCTGTGGACGTCCGCACTCGCGGCCGCCCAGTTCGTGAGCGAGCAGCGGCCTGGGGGCTCGGCGTTCTGCATCGGGGAGCCCAGCCTCTTCGCCGCGCTCAACGACGTCGGCTACGACACGAACGCCGCGGGCCCGGACTACGTCATCCTGGGCGAGACCCAGGAGTACTCCTTTGACGCGATCACGACGGCGATCCGCCATGTCGACGCCGGCGCCCACCTGCTGGCCACGAACCCCGAACCGACCGGACCGTCCCTCGAGGGCCCGCTGCCCGCCTGCGGCGCGGTGGCTGCCCTGGTCGAGCGCGCGACGGGCGCGACGGCGTTCTACGTCGGCAAGCCGAACCCGCTCATGATCACCGAGGGGCTCAACACACTCAACGCGAGGCCGTCATCGACAGTGATCGTCGGGGACCGCATGGAGACCGACATCGTGGCTGGGATCGAGGCCGGGCTCGACACGATCCTCGTGCTCTCGGGCGTGACCACCGCAGACGAAGTCGAGCGCTACCCGTTCCGACCTGGTCGCGTCGTCGCGTCGATCGCCGACCTCATCGACGAGCTCTGAGCGATCGGCGTCAGCCGCTCCTCGTCGCGCCCCGCCGACTGCTGCACCGAGGTCGCTGCTTGGATCGCCCGGGGTCGGCCCGTCGATCGAGAGAGCGCGCCGAGGAACGACGACGCCCAGGCATGGACGTCGTGACGGAGCACGGTTCGTCGCATGCGCAGCATGCGAGCCCGTCCCTCTCGCGGTGACACCGTCATCGCGCGCACGATGGCCTCCTTCATGCCCTCGAGGTCATGGGGATTGACGAAGAACGCGCCCTTCAGCTCGGCTGCCGCCCCCGCGAACTCGCTGAGCACGAGCGCCCCCGACAGATCCGTGCGACACGCGACGTACTCCTTGGCGATGAGGTTCATCCCGTCGCGGAAGGGCGTCACGAGCATGACATCCGCGGCGAGGTACATGGCCACCAGCTCGTCCATCAGCAGGGACTGGTGCAGATAGTGGACCGCCGGCTGGCCGACGAGGGCGTGATCGCCGTTGACCTCGCTCACGACCTGCTCGAGGTGCCGACGCTCGCTCACGTAGTGGTCGTCCTCCTCGCGGCTCGGGACCGCGACTTGGACCATGACGTGCTTGGAGGGGTGCAGCGTCCCGTCGGCGAAGAGCTCGGCCACCGCCCGGATGCGATGGTCGATGCCCTTCGTGTAGTCGAGGCGGTCGACGCCGAGCAGCACGAGCTCAGGGTCACCGAGGTCAGCACGAATCTGGCGGGAGCGTGCGAGGACCTCGGGATCCGAGGCCCGCTCGACAAAGTGAGGGGAGTCGATCGAGATGGGGAACGCGCCGACGTGGATCGTCCGGTCGTCGTACTCGATGCTCGACGTCGTTCCCTTGGCGCCCGAGAGCCGACGCGCGAGCCGCGAGAAGTTGGCGGCCGCACCTGGCAGCTGGAACCCGACGAGGTCAGCTCCCAAGAGTCCGTCGAGGATCGCGTGTCGCCACGGCAGCTGCAAGAAGAGCTCGCGGGGAGGGAACGGGATGTGCAGGAAAAAGCCGATCGTGAGGTCGGGCCGCAGCTCACGCAGCATCTTCGGGACCATCTGCAGCTGGTAGTCATGCACCCAGACCGTTCCCCCGAACGACGCGACCTGGGCGGCGGACTCGGCAAAGCGCCGGTTCACGTCGCGGTAGGCGTGGAACCAGTCACGATGGAACGTGGGCGTGCGCACCGCGTCGTGGTAGAGCGGCCACAAAGTCGCGTTCGAAAAGCCGAGGTAGAACTCCTCGTAGTCGCGCTGGGAGAGGTGCACCGAGCGAAGCCGGATCCCCTCGTGCGCGCCCGGGGCGTCACGGGGCCCGATCTCGCCGGTCCAGCCGACCCAGACGCCGTCTCGCCCGGTCAGCACGCCGCTCAAGGCGGGCACGAGGCCCCCCGGGCTCGGCTCCCACGCGCGGCTCGGCGGCTCGGCGGGATGCACGGGCAGCCGGTTCGCCACCATCACGAAGTCCGACGTCGCCGGTCCGGCGTCCAATGGCGATGCAGTTCGCCGCTTGCCCGCGCTCACCGCCCGGCGGTCCTCACGTCGTGTTCGGGCGGTCGTCCGTGCCCGCCGCGTTCCACCAGGTGGGCGAGCCCGCGTGTCCCACCGTCGTCGCGGCTGCCTGCTGGTCGGCCTCGATCACGTGCAGCACCGCGTTGATGAGCGAGAGGTGGGTGAGCGCCTGGGGGAAGTTCCCGAGGTGCCGCGCCGTCGACGGGTCGATCTCCTCGCCGTAGAGCCCGAGGGTGCTCGCCGAGCCGATGAGCTTCTCGCAGTTCGACCGCGCCCGCTCGAGCTCGCCGATCTCGACGAGGGCCGACACCAGCCAGAACGAGCACGCCGTGAAGCTCCCCTCGGGTTCCAAGTTGATGCCGTCGACGCCCGACGCGGTGCGGTAGCGGTAGACGAATGCGCCGTCGCCGAGCTCGTCGGCGATCTTGAGGACGGTGGCTCGGATCCTCGGGTCGTCGGACGGCAAGAAGCGCACGAGCGGGAGGTCGAGCAAGGAGGCGTCGAGCTCGTCGGCGCCGTAGCTCTGCGTGAAGCAGCCGTCCTCTCGCACCGCGTGCGCACAGACGTCGGCGTGGATGTCGAGCGCGGCGTTCCACCAGCGGTCGGCTCGCTTGCGCTCGCCGCGCAGCGCGGCGAGCCGCGCGCCACGGTCCGCCGCCACCCAGCACATGACCTTCGAGTAGGTGAAGTGCATCGGCACGCCGCGGCTCTCCCAGATGCCCTGGTCGGGCTGCTCCCAACACGAGAGCGCTGCCTCGACCGCCTGGACGACGATCCGCCACGCGCGCTCGCTGAGCGAGTCCCGTGACTTGGTGTGCTGGTACACACAGTCGACGATGGCCCCGAGGATGTCGAACTGGTTCTGGCTCGACGCGGCGTTGCCGACGCGCACCGGGCGGCTCCCTGCGTAGCCCGAGAGGTGCTCGAGCTCGCGCTCGTCGGGCAGCGCGGCCCCGTCGACGGGATAGAGGACCTGGAGCCGCTCGCGGCTCGACGCCGGACCACTCCCGTTGACGAGCGGCTCGAGGACGTCGCCCAAGAACGCGAGGAAGTCGTCGGCCTCGGTGTCGAAGCCCAGCGCGTGCAGCGCCCAGAGTGCGAACGACGAGTCGCGAACCCACGTGTAGCGGTAGTCCCAGTTCCTCGTCCCGCCGGGGTGCTCGGGCAGCGACGTCGTCGGCGCGGCGAGCAATGCCCCGGTCGGCGCGTAGGTGAGCCCCTTGAGCGTCAGGGCGCTGCGCTGCACGTGCTCGCGCCACGGGTGGTCCGGGAACCGGCCGCGGTCGATCCAGCCCCGCCAGAACCGGTTGGTCTCCGCGCGCCAGGCGTCCACCTCTGCGACCGAGGTCGGGCGGGGCGAGTCCGACCAGCTCAACGCCACGAAGGTCGACTCGCCCTCGGAGAGCTGGTGTCGGGCGCGCACGGCGCGTCCCTCGATGCCCATGCGCAGGCCACCGGACAGGTGCAGCGTGAGCGGACCCTCGTTCGTCGTGGCCACGTGGTCGTAGGCATCGCCCACGTACGCCCAGCGTGCGTCGCTCCTCCCGTAGTCGAACGAGGGCTCGCAGGAAAGGGTGAGATCGACGCTGCCGTGCAGGCAGGTCGCCTGGCGGATCAGCACGTGCCGGGCGTCGGCGTCGCTCGGGGTCCGCCGGTGCCGCTCTGACCTCAAGCCGTCGCGGTACCACGGCCCGATCGCCAGGAAGTCGGTGACGCTCAGCCAGCCGCTCCTCGTCTGCCACGTCGTGGCGAGCACCATCGTGCCCGGCACGTACTGGCGATGCGCGGGGACCGCGTTGTCCGCGGGCGCAAAGCGGAAGGAGCCGGCTGCCCGATCGAGGATCGTGCCGAACACGCTCGGGTCGTGGGGCCGCGGGATGCAGAGCCACTCGATCGCCCCGGTGGGGGCGACGAGGCAGCTGTTCTCGCAGTCCGAGAGGAACGCGTAGTCGGCGATCTGCGGGAAGATGGCCTCGAGATCGTCGGCGTCGGGTGGCCCCCAGGTCGTCGCTGGGGTCCACGTGCGACGAGGAATGTCGCGCATCAGTGGTCGCCCCAGTGTGGACGTGACGCGACCGTGGAACGCAGGCTCGCGTGGCTCGTCAGACTCCGGCGGCCGTTCGGGCACCTCACAGGATGCCCCGCGTCGACAGGACGAGGCGCGGCGAGGATCCCGCTGGTGGGTGCGCGAAACAGGGGCACACGCTCATCTTCTTCCCAACGGACCACAGGGTCAACCTCTCCCATGACATTCCCGCGCCATTCCGTGCGTGCACGAACGGCTGCGTGGGGTGATCCGTACTAGGTGTCTGAGCCTACCAGTGCCCCGTAGACGGCCGTCTGGAGGTCGCTGTGCACCTGTGGCAGGTCAGCCGAACTGAAGAGCCGGGTAGGGGCCTCGTCGCACATGACATGGCAGGAAGGAGACGGCTCGACCACCGGCCCCCTTCCATCAAACGGGTTCGACGGCGGTCCGTCCTTCGGCGCAAGGCCGATCACCTCCCCTAGGGCACGGAGACTTTCGCTGACAGAGGGAGATCTGCTGACGAAGTACCCACGTTGAAGTCGTACTCCCCGGGGATCACCGTCATGTGCGAGCCCATCCATACGGACAGGGCCGAGAGCGGCAGCGCGAGTGTCACGGTCCTCGTTGCGTGCGCGGGAACCGAGATCGAGCCAAAGGACTTCAGCTGGAGCGGTGGCTCTCCCGTATTCGATGGATAGGTCACGTAGGCCTGGACCTCTTCTCGTCCCGCCCGTGACCCAGAATTTGCGACTCGGACCGCCATGTCGTAGCCGGAGCTCGTTCGGCTCACCGACAACCGACTCACGGCGAACGTCGTGCATGACAGGCCGTAGCCGAATGGGAAGAGCGGCGTGATGCCATGCGTCCGGTAGTACGCGGCCCCGATGAGGAGTCCACCGGTGCTGTCCAGGTTCAATGACGCGGGCGACGTCGGCCATCCATCGAGAGGCAGCATCGCTGCCGCCGCGTCTGACGTTGGGAATGTCATCGGCAGCCTGCCCGAGGGGCAGGTCTTGCCCGACACCACGCTGCCCACCGCCGTTCCCTCCTCCTGTCCCGTGTACCACGCCTCGATGACCGCTGCGACGTCGTGAATCCACGGCATCAGCACCGGGCCGCCCGAGTGCACGATCACGAGCGTTCTGGGGTTCGCGGCGGCGACGGCGGCGACGAGCTGGTCCTGGTAACCCGGGAGAGCGAGTGAGGTCCTGTCGATGCCCTCGCTGTCCTGGTCACCGACCACGACGATCGCGTAGTGCGACGCCGCGGCCTCGGTGGCGACGCGTTGCAGCACGTCTTGGACGGGCGCCGCCGCCAACGTGGGAACCGTCTGACCCAGTCGCCAGAAGAGGACGATGCTCTGCGAGTCCCCGGAGAGCTGCACGGCCTTCTCGTAGGTCGAGCTTGGGCCTCCCGCAGTCGAGTCGAAGGCCTGGATGACGGGCTCACCGTCCATCTCGAGCTGCGCCGCGTCGACGGTTGTGAGGGAGAAATCCACGAGTCCGCTCGGATTCCCGGTCAGCTGGACCGATGCTTGCTGGAACCCTGGCAGCGTCGCTGACGGCGACGGACTCCCGACGGTCGCCACGTTGGGTGCGTTCGGAGCAGCCGCGTCGTAGAGCACGGTGCTGGAGGGAAGCGCCGCCCGCACGCCAGCGATGTCGCTCACGTCGCCGGTTCCAGCGACGTAGGCGCTGCCGCGTCCGGACACGAGCGGTGACAGTCCGGCGGCCGAGCCGAAGACCGCCACCGAGGAGCCGTTAGGGAGAGGGAGGAGGTGGTTCTTGTTGGTGAGCAGGACCTGTGCCCTCGCTGCGACGGACAGCGCTACGGCCGTGTTCCGGGCGCTCGTTACGGTGCGCGTGCTGCTGGGCTTGGTGGGTCCGATGACGTCGTGGAACGTGAACATCGTGGACAGGACGCGAAGGATCGCGGCGTTGAGGACGGCGACCGAGAGCACCTTGTTCGAGAGTGCTTGGGTGATCTGGCTCGGGTCGTACGGCTTGAACATGTCGACGCCGGCTTTGAGGGCGGCGACCTCATTCGTGACCGCCCCCAAGTCCGTGCGGACAAAGCCGGTGAATCCCCATTGGTGCGCCTCCGAGAGGACTGCGGCATCGCTGCACGTGTTCACGCCATTCGTCGAACCGTAGGAGCACATGAGAGATCCTGGTCCTGCGGAGACGGCTCCCTTGAACGGGGCGAGATAGACCTCCTGTAGCACTCGCGAACTCGTCGAGATGGCGAGGTTGAACCGGTTGGTCTCCTGGACGTACGGACCAATGTCCTTCGGCATCGCGATCGTTCCGGTGCTTTGTATGCCTCTGACGATGCTCGCGCCGAGCTGCGATGCCACCTCGGGACTCTCCCCGAAGGACTCGAAGTTCCGACCCCAGTTTGCGAAGGGAGAGACGTCGATGCTCGGGCCCTGGAGCACGTCGTCGCCCTGTCCCTTCGCCTCCCTTCCCATCGCCTCGCCCATCTGCCGCGCGAGCGTGGGATCGAAGGTTGCCGCGAGCGCGATCTCCGCGGGGTAGCCCGTGACCCCTGTCGCGCCCTCGCCGATTCCGTTCGGACCGTCGCGAAGGATCAGGGGAGGAATGCACAAGCGAGGGACACCGGGATTCATGTTGCGGATCCCCGCTGCATAGTTCGGCGCCAAGCCAATGAACGCCACCTTCTCGGACAAGGTCATGCGGGCGAGAACGGCCTCGGCCTGATGGAGGGGGCTGAGCGACGTGTTTCGCACCAGGAACGACGGACACGCGCTGTGATGGTCCACGGTCTTTGCCGTGGCCCCCGACGACGTGCTGGCCGCCGTGAAAACCGGTATGACCACGAGAGCCGAGGCCAGGAGCGCTGACGTCAGTGTGCTCGGTCGCACTCTCGCTGGCCTACGTGACTCACGTCCCACCATCATCGGGCTGCCCCTTCATCGCTGATGACACCGAGCGTGTGCGCACTCCTCAAGCATTGCGGCGAGGATCCTGCTGGTGGGTGCGCGAAACAGGGGCACACGCTGATCTTCTTCCCAACGGACCACAGGGTCAACCTCTCCCATGACATTCCCGCGCCACTCCGTGCGTGCACGAAAGGCTGGGTGGTCACTGGTGATCCGTACTAGGTGTGTGAGCCTACCAGTGCCCCGTAGGCGGCCGTCTGGAGGTCGACGTGCACCTGTGGCGGGGTGCCCGAACTGGCCGATCGTCGGGTCCTGCGCTCCATGGACGCACCACTCGACGACACGGTGCGCGCCGAGCGCGCGATCACGGCGCGGGACCTGACCGAGGCGATCCGGAACATCGAGTCGCGCGCAACCGGCGACCCGCCGATCGACAGGGCACCGGCCGTCGCGACGTGGACCTGGTCACCGCTCGCGACGAGCGCCACGATGCCCGGCACGCCGCCGGACGCCACGTGGCGCCGCGCGGTCTCGTCGAATGCCTCGAGACCGTCGTGTCGAAGCAGGTCTGGCACGCCGCCAGCGCTACGCCGTGCGCAGCTTGAACACCGCGCCCGATGGGTCCGTGACCGTGGCGATCGTGCCGTACGGGGTCTTCTCCGCAGCCTGGATGATCGTCCCGCCGAGGGCGACGACCTTCTCGGTCGCTGCCACGGCGTCATCCACCTCCCAGTAGACGGACCAGCTCGACGCGTCGGTCCCGAGGAAGGAGCTCGCGTCCATGATCCCCGCGAGCTGGTCCTCGCCGCCCGGCTCCTTCATCACCGAGTAGCGGAACTCGTCGGTGTCGCCCATCGAGGTGGTCTCCCAGTGGAACACGGACTCGTAGAAGTCGACGGCCACCTTGTAGTCGCTCGTGTGCAGCTCGAACCAGCTGGGCGAGCCCGGCTCGCCGAGGACCGAGAAACCCTGGAACGTGCCGGGCTGCCAGGCACCGAGGTGGGCGCCCGTCGGGTCCGTCAGCAAGCCCTGCGTGCCGACGTCGGCCACGGCCATCGCCGGTCCCATGACGTCGGCGCCCTTCTTCGTGGCGTGCTCGAGGGTGGCGTTGATGTCGTCGGTCTGCAAGTAGACCTTCCAGGCGTTGTTCGCCTTGATGTCACCCATGTCGCCCATGGCGCCGGCGACCTCCTTGCCGTTGAGCGAGAACATGAAGTAGCCCCCGAACTCAGGGCTCGGCTCGAGCGCCTCCCAGCCGAACAGCTCGCCGTAGAACTTCCGGCTGCCCTCGACGTCAGAGGTGAACAAGTCGGTCCAGCAGGGCGCACCGAGCGGTGCGCGGTCACGAGTGGTCATCGTGGCTCCTCTCTTCGTTCGCCATTCAACTCGCCCGATGCGACGGGCGCCAACCCGGTCTCGGCGACTCTTGGACCGATCGGTCTCAGGCATCATGTCGCCGATGGCACGCGCGCGAACCCATGGTGAGGTGATCGAGGCGCTGCGTCGCGCGGGTTGCGTCGCCGCCGACGACGAGGCGCGCGAGCTCGTGGACTCGGCGGGCACCGCCGCGGCGCTCGACGCGATGGTGGCTCGCCGCGTGGCTGGCGAGCCGCTCGCCTGGATCACGGGTCGGACCGTGTTCTGCGGGCTCGAGCTGCACGTCGACCCCGGCGTCTTCGTCCCTCGGTGGCAGTCCGAGGGGCTGGCTCGCACGGCGTCGGTCCTCCTGCCCGAGCACGGCGTGGCAGTCGACCTGTGCACCGGAGCGGGCTCGATCGCGGCCGTGCTCGCGGCTGGTCGGCCCGCCGCGGAGGTACGCGCGACCGAGCTCGACCCGGTCGCCGTGGCATGCGCGCGGCGAAACGGCGTTCGTGTCGCAGAGGGCGATCTGTTCGCGCCGCTGCCCCCGCGCGTTCGTGGGCTTGTCGACGTCCTCACCGCCGTCGCTCCCTACGTGCCGCACAGCGCGCTGCATCGCCTGCCGCGCGACGTGACCGACTTCGAACCTGCAGTCGCACTCGACGGCGGGGACGACGGCCTCGACGTCGTGCGCCGGATCGTGGCCGAGAGCGTCGACTGGGTGCGTGCGGGTGGCGACGTGCTCTTAGAGGTGGGCAGCGACCAGTGCGACGACGTGACGCGCCTCTTCGAAGGCGCGGGGTACCACACCCCGACGGTGATCGAGGATGCTGACGGCGACCCGAGGGGTGTCTGCGCGCGCCGCGGGTGAACTCGCGCTCGCGATGCGACTCGAGGCGGGGTCCGGGTCTAGCGTCATGGCGCAGCGCGAACGCAAGGGCCGCCAGGTCGGGTGCTGCGGCGCCGCATGAGGAGGGTCCGATGCCCACGAGGACCGATGCCCCGGTCGGCGCCCCGAGCTGGGCGGGTCCGCCTGCATGGGCTACCAGCGCATCGATCCTACGGGCGCGGGCAACGCAACGCTGAGGGCGACGTTCGGGACGGAGGTCACATGCCAGTGGCAACATTGCAGGATGGATCCCCCGCCTCGGGCGTCCTGGTGTCCTTCCGCGCCCGCCCAGGGCGCGAGGGCGCCGACGCACGACGGCACACGCGGCACCCCTAGGAGTTAGCCAACATGGACGATCGCCTGCTCGACACGCGCTACTGCGATGTGCGGAGTCGCACCGAGGCATTGGCGGCCCCGCTCTCCGCCGAGGACCAGACGGTCCAGTCCATGCCCGACGTGAGCCCCACCAAGTGGCATCGCGCGCACACGACCTGGTTCTTCGAGCGCTTCGTGCTCGCCGACACCGAACTTGCCCAGCCCTACGACCCGGCGTTCGACTTCCTCTTCAACTCGTACTACGAGCAGGTCGGCCCACGCTACGAGCGCTCGCGACGGGGCCATGTCGCGCGCCCGGGCGCCGAGGAGATCGGCCGCTACCGCCGGGACGTCGACACGCGGATGCGCCAGCTGCTTGCCGGCGACCTCGACGAGCGTCACGGTGGCCTCGTCGTGCTCGGGCTGCACCATGAACAACAGCACCAAGAGCTGCTGCTCATGGACATCAAGCACGTGCTCTCCCAGCACCCCCAGCCGGTCGCCTACGCGGCGCGGCCGCATGATGCGGCCCCGCGTGCCCGCGACGCGGGGCCGCCACGCCAAATCGAAGGCGGGATCCGCGAGGTCGGGGCGACGGCCAGCGGGTTCTGCTTCGACAACGAGCTGCCCCGGCACCGGTGCCTCGTCGAGCCGGCCACGCTCGACGCGCGCCTCGTCCGCTGCGACGAGTACGTGGCGTTCATCGACGACGGCGGGTACTCGCGCCCTGAGCTGTGGCTCTCGGAGGGCTGGGCGATGCTCAACGCGCTTGGCTGGCAGGCGCCCTTGTACTGGTCGAACGACGACGGCGGGTGGCGGCGCTTCACGCTCTTCGGCACCGAGGACGTCCGAGCCGACGACCCGGTCACCCACGTGAGCTACTTCGAGGCCGATGCCTTCGCGAGGTGGCGCGGCGCGCGGCTCCCGACGGAGTTCGAGTGGGAGGTCGCGGCCTCGGGCAGCGGCACCGCGGCCCCGTTCGGCCTCGAGCCTCCCTCGACGGCGAGCGGCGACGGGTTCTTCGGCTCGGTCTGGCAGTGGACCCAGAGCGCGTACGCGCCGTATCCGGGGTTCCGCGTCGCACCCGGGGCGGTAGGCGAGTACAACGGGAAGTTCATGGTGAACCAGCAGGTCCTTCGCGGCGGCGCCTCGATCACCCCCGAGGGCCACACGCGGCCGACCTACCGCAACTTCTACCCCGCGTCGGCGAGGTGGCCCTACACGGGGCTCCGACTCGCCCACGACACGCGGTGAGCACGTCGCCGGTCACCGTTGACGTCCGCCTGGACCGAGACGCGCTGCGTCTCGCCCTTGAGCGCGACGCGCGCGCGGGGCTCTTGGCCATGCCCAAGACGCTGCCGTCGGTCTGGTTCTACGACGACGTCGGCAGCGACCTGTTCGACCAGATCACGAGGCTCGACGAGTACTACCCCACGCGCGCCGAGCGTGCCCTGCTGGTCGAGCACGCCCATGAGATCGCTGTGGCCACCAAGGCGGTGACGCTCGTCGAGCTCGGTGCCGGAACGTGCTCGAAGACCCCGATCCTCCTCGACGCGCTCGTGGGCACCGGGGCGCTGCGCCACTATGTCGCCGTCGACGTGGCCGAAGCGACGCTCGTCGAGGCCACCAGCTCGCTCGCGGCGAGCTATCCCGACCTCGAGGTCACCGCGACGGTCGGCGACTTCCTGCACCTCGACGGCCTGTTCGCCCACGAGGGGCCCGTGCTCGTCGCGTTCCTCGGGGGGACGATCGGCAACCTCGAGCCCACTGCGCGCCACAAGTTCTTCGCGGACCTCGACGCCCAGCTCGCCCACGCCGACTCGTTCCTCCTCGGCTGCGACTTGGTGAAGGACCGCGAGCGGCTCGTTCACGCCTACGACGACCGCGCGGGCGTCACCGCGGCATTCAACCGCAACGTGCTCTTGGTGCTCAACCGTGAGCTCGGCGCGAACTTCGACGTCGAGGCGTTCGAGCACGTCGCGATCTTCGACGAGCCGCACCAGTGGATCGAGATGCGCCTGCGTGCGACCTCGCCGCAGCGCGTCACGATCACCCAGCTCGGCATCGAGATCGCCTTCGAACAAGGCGAAGAGATGCGCACCGAGATCAGCGCGAAGTTCACCCCCGAGGGCATCGCCGGCGAGCTCGATCGCGGCGGTTTCGTGGTTGACCACCAGCTCGGCGGAGCGAACGGCGAGTTCCTCCTCACCCTCTCGCACCCCTACTGCTGAGATCTCACGCGCGAGGATCGCTCACGCGTCGAGTTCCTTGATCGCCGACTCGATGGCCCGATGGAACGTCGGATACGCGTAGGGCAGGTGACGCAGCTGGCTCGTGGGGACGCCGACCGCGACCGCGAGTGCGAGGAAGCCCAGCACCTCGCCGCCTGCCGGACCCATGGACGTCGCGCCCACGAGCACGCCGCGGTCCGCGTCCTCGACGACCTTGATGAGCCCCTCGTTGCCCGCCTTGTGGATCCAGCCCCGGGCGGACTCGGGGATCGAGGCCACGCCGGTGCGCACCGTGACGCCCTGGCTGCGCGCGCCAGCCTCGCTCAGCCCGACCGAGCCGATCTCGGGGTCCGTGAAGGTCACCCTCGGCACGGCGTGGTAGTCGGCTGGCACGACGTCGCGCCCGAGGATGTCGTTGACCACGATGTCGGCCTCGTACATCGACATGTGCGTGAAGGCGCCCTTGCCCGTCACGTCGCCGATGGCCCAGGTCCGCTCTATGCCGGGGACGCGCAGGTGGTCGTCGGTCGGCACGGCGGGGGCGTGCTCGTCGAGACCGATGCTCGCCACCCCGAGCGACTCGAGGTCCGGGCGGCGTCCGACCGCGACGAGCAGCTTTGACGCCGTGACCGGCGCCGCGCCCTTGACCGAGACGGTGAACGCCTCGCCGTCGTGCTGGACCGAGTCGACGGTCGCTGACGTGCGCACGTCGATGCCCTCGTTGCGAAGCACGGACGTGAGGACCTCGCTCGCCTCGGGCTCCTCGGGGCCGACAATGCGCGGCCCTGCCTCAAGGACCGTGACCCGTGCGCCGAAGCGGCCGAATGCCTGGGCGAACTCGACGCCGATCGCGCCCCCGCCAAGCACGATGAGCGACGAGGGGACCTCGGTCGTCTCGATGGCCTCGCGGTTCGTCCAGTACGGCGTGCCGGCCAGTCCGTCGATCGACGGGATCCACGCACGAGCGCCGATCGCGATCACGACCGCGCGGGCAGCCTCGATCACCTGGTCGCCGACCACGACGCGACCTGGACCGTCGAGTCGTCCCCAGCCACGAAGCAGGTGCCCGCCCTTGCCCTCGAAGCGCCGGGCCGCGACCGAGTCGTCCCAGGTGTCGGTGGCCTCGTCTCGGATGCGCCGAGCGACCGGCGCCCAGTCGGGTCGCACGTCCGCGCTCCCCGCCATCGAGCCGATCCGGCGGGCCTCGGCGAGGAGGTTCGCCGCGCGGATGATCATCTTCGAGGGCACGCAGCCCCAGTAGGGGCACTCGCCGCCGACGAGCTCGGCCTCGACCCCGACCACGTCGAGACCTGCCTCGCACAACCTGCCGGCGGCGTCCTCGCCGCCGGGGCCAAGTCCGAGCACCACCACGTCGGTGCGGATCGTCATCGTCGCCTCCCCGTCGTCCCTGTGCCGCACGCCAGCTGTCGCCTCGACCCGTGGTCGCCGCGCAGCTGGCCCCGCCCCGAGCGATCCCATTGTGGCTGACGTCGGTTGCGACGTGCGGCACCGGGGATGCCGAGCGCGTGACCGTGAGTTGCGGCGGAGTTGTGACGCCGCGGGGATCCCATTGTCTGTCGACCAGCATCGTTGCTGGTGTGGCAACCCGATTGTCCGGCGGACCGTGAGCCGCGACGCGCGCGTTGGCCGCGTCCCCGTCGGCCAGCCCGCGCCGGGGTCACCGGCGGTGGCGACGTGTCGAGGACGACGCGGGGGGCCACGACGACCGACGTCGCACCGCATTGAGCGAAGCGAGCGCTCGCTCGGTGCCTCGTGGCGACGCGTGTCCGCCTCCCTCTACGGCTCGCGGCCCCAGCTCGCGAGCCAGGTGCTGGTCGCCGTGGTCGTGCTCGCCTACGTCGGCTCGACGGTCGTGGTCCGGCCCCCTGCGTCGGGCTACAGCTCGTTCTGGGACGGCTGGATGGGCAACATCGCCTCGATCGTCCCGCTGGTCCCGGTCGTGCTGCGGATCCGCAGCACCAAGCACCTTCGCGGCGCATGGATCTCGATGGCGACGGGTGCGGTGCTGTACAACGCCGGGAACCTCATCTACCTCTGGCACGACCAGAACCTGAACCCGATCCCGAGCCCCGCACCGAGCGACGCCGCGTACCTCGCGTCGTACGTCTTCTTCGCGATCGGCGTCGTGATGCTCACCCAGCGACACTTCGGGGCCGTCCGCATCAGCACGCGGCTCGACGGCGCGATCACCGGGCTCGCGATCGGATCGGCAGCCGGCATGCTGTGGTTCGACTCGGTGCTGAAGGTGAGCGGACGGCCTCTCCAGGTGGTCGTGGGCATGGCCTACCCGCTCATGGACATGGTGCTGATCGTCATCTTGATCTCTGGGCTCGCGCCCCTGCGCTACCGACCGAACGTCCCGACATCGCTGCTCATGCTCGGGATGACCTCCTTCGTGATCGGCGACGTCGTCTACCTCAACGAGGTCGCGGCGAACACCTACGTCCAAGGGACGCTGCTCGACAGCACCTGGGTCATTGGCATCTGGCTCATGTGCGTGGCGGCGTGGCCGCACGACGAGCGACGCGAGACGCCCCGGACGAGGACCACCTCGCTGCCACGGGGGCTCTCGAGCATTCCCATCATCTTCGGCTCGCTCTCGGTCCTCATCCTCGTGATCTCGCTCGTGCATCACACCTCGTGGGTCACGTCGCTGCTCGCGCTGTCTGCCCTGTGCCTCGTGATCGTGCGGATGGCCATGACGCTGCGCGAGGTCCGCGGCGCCGAGGAGGAGAGCTTCCGCTCGGCGAGAATCGACGTGCTCACCGGACTCGGCAACCGCCGTGCCTTCTTCGAGAGCGGTGACGGGCGGTTCGAGGCGCTCGACGACGGACGTCGTCTCGGCATCGTGCTCGTCGACCTCGACGGCTTCAAGGAGATCAACGACTCGCTCGGCCACGCGTCGGGTGACGAGCTGCTCCAGATCGTCTCTCGCCGGTTCGAGAACGTGAACGCGGGACGCGGCGAGATCTCGAGGATCGGGGGCGACGAGTTCGCCTGCACGTTCGACGTCGGCTCTGTCGCCGAGGTGGTGGCGATCGGCAACGAGATGGCCCAGATGATCGCCACGCCGATCGCCATCGGCGGGATGACCGTCCGCGTGAGCGCGAGCATGGGCATCGCGGTCTACCCCGACCACGGCTCGGTGCTGTCGGACCTCCTTCGCTGCGCGGACATCGCGATGTACGAGGCGAAACAGAGCCGCATGGTCGTGCGCCTCTACCGGTCCGAGGGCGACTCGAGGACTCGTGACCAGCTCGCCCTCCTCGACGACCTTCGGACCGTCGTCTGGGAGAGCGAGCTCGTGCTGCACTTCCAGCCCACCCTCGACCTGCGCACCAGCCAGATCCGTGGCGTCGAGGCGCTCGCGCGCTGGCGGCACCCGACGTTCGGCCTCCTGTACCCGAACGACTTCGTCCCGCTCGCCGAGCGCACCGGCCTCATCCACGTGCTCACGACGGCCGTGCTGCATCGCGCGATCGACGAGCTCTCCCAGCTGCATCGCAACGGCTACGAGCTCCAGATGAGCGTCAACATCTCGCGCTACGACCTCTTGGACGACGAGCTGCCCGACCTGATCGCGGGCCTGCTGGCACACCACGGCCTCGAGGCGAGCTGGCTCACCCTCGAGATCACCGAGTCCAGCCTCGTCGAGGAGCCGGCGCACTCCAAGCAGTGCATCGAGCGCATCCGGGCCCAGGGCGTCCACATCTCGATCGACGACTTCGGCGTCGGCTACTCGTCGATGTCCCAACTGCTGCAGCTGTCGGTCGACGAGCTCAAGATCGACAAGTCATTCGTGCTCGCGCTCGGCGTCGACGACCGCGCTCGCGCCGTGATCTCGGCGACCATCGAGCTGGCCCGGGCGCTCAAGCTGACCGTCGTCGCCGAGGGGATCGAGAACGTGCACAGCCTCGCGGTCGTCTCGGCACTCGGCGTCGACCTCGGGCAGGGTTACTTCGTCGCGGTCCCCTTCTCGTCGCGCCAGCTGGCCGAGTTCCTCGCAAACCCCGACGCGGTGAGCGCCGCTGGCGCCAAGGTCACGCGGGCAGCGTTGCGCGCTTAGTTCGACCATGCGGCGAGGTCATCGGTCCAGCTCGGTCTGCGCGGCGCCCCGGCGGATCTCGCGGCGGATCCGCCGCAAGTTCCTCGTCGTGACGTACGTGCCGCGCAGGCCCACCCACAACAACGGCACCGCGAAGACCGCCCGGAGGAACGCCGTCGAAGAGACGTCCCGAATCCCGGTGCCCGCAGGTATGCAGCTGAGTGCGAGGAGCACGCCCACTGCGCCGCACGCGAGGAAGACCTTGCGTGCGAAGCGCTCGCCGCCGATCCGGCGCGCGGGTGCGAGCGCCCCGGTTCGCTTAGTCCCGCGCCGCGCCATGCTGCTCATCATCGTTGGTTGGCGCTGCCAGCCGCCAGCCACGCGCGACGACGCTCGTCAGCCCACTCGTCCGTAGTCGTCCTCGTAGCGGACGATGTCGTCCTCGCCGAAGTAGTCGCCGATCTGGACCTCGACAAAGATGAGGTCCTCGGTGCCGGGATTGCCGCAGCGGTGCTTGGCGCCCTCCGGCACAACGATGCAGGACCCGACCTCGACGAGGTGGCTCTGGCCGTCGAGGAGCACCTCGGCGGTGCCCTGCACGACGGTCCAGTGCTCGGCGCGGTGCGCGTGTGACTGGTAGCTGAGCCGCCGTCCGGGCAGCACGGTGAGGTACTTCACCTTCCACGTCGCGAACTCGTCGCTCAGGACCTCATAGGAGCCCCACGGTCGCACCTCGGCCCTCGAGTCGTGCGGGCTCATGACCGAAGTCCTCCTCGGGCCCGCAGCGACCGGCGCTTCGCGACGCTCGCGACTTCGATCTTCATCGATCGGCCCTTCCGTTCACACCGGCGTCGACGAACACCGCGTCGCACTCATCATTGCAGTGGCTTCAGGCGCAAATCAACCGCGACTCAGCCTGCGGCACGGTACTCCGCGACCCAGTCGATCTCCAGGGTTGCGCGGTGATGCGGGCACGCGGCCCACGACGCAGGCACGTTGCAACGCGTCTGCTGGTCGATGTCGAGCGTCATTGGCTGGTGCGGGATCTCGGCGTAGTTGGTGGTCCGGCCCCACAGACGTCCGTCCATCGAGAACGTGAGGGACCTCGCCGTCCAGATGACGCCCCAGGTGTGCCAACGCTCGAGGTTGAAGCTGTGGGTGCCCTGCGCGAACGCGTTGCCGTTGCCGTAGTGCACGGTCCACGAGGTCGAGTTCGTCGCGAAGGCGGACTCGTTGAGGTCGACCTCGGGCGGCCACGCAGGCGCGACCGGCCACAGCAGCTCGGCCTCGTCGGGGCCCGGACCAGAGACCCTCGAGCGCACGAAGAAGGCGCCGTAGAGACGTCCCTGTCCCTGCCCGCACTGGCACATCCCGCCCGAGACCCAGCGGCCACCGAACTTCGGGTCACGGTACGTCGAGAGCCTGACGACGCCCCCACCGGCGAGCACGTGGCTCGGCGCCCACTCGCTGCCCGAGTCGCCCGACGGCACGCCGGCGAACTTCCCCCACTCGCTCGGCAGCACCCGGTGGCTGAAGTCGTTGCGGTAGGAGAGCACGTAGCCCCGCATGGCCCTCGGACTCGGAGGTGCGAGGCCCGAGGGCTCGCGGCGGTCCCGGATGCCGAGCGGGTACACGACCTTGGACAGGTGCGTCGTGCCGCGATGCGCGCGACTTGCTCGTGGCGCCGCGAGGCTCGGCGAGGTCGACAGCAACACGCCCCCCACGGCGATGACAACACCCGCGACACGAAGTCGGCTCGAACGCGCTCTGCGAGTCCGACTCGCATAGGCATGTGGCTCGGTAAGGAGGCTCATGATGAGGGTGGCAAGGCAGCAACTGCGATTGATCGCATCGGCCCCGCGCAACCACAGTACCGAAGATGAGTGTGTCAAACTCGGTAGCGCGAGCACCTGATGGTCGCATCGTGCATGAATCGTGCCCACGAACTGGGGCAACACACATTTTTCACAAAGGTCACTATCGGTTGATCCGTGGCGGCATTTTGCACACATCGCCGATTCGCTGCGTCGATCGATGCTGCGTGGATCTGCGTGCTGCGTGTCGTGCGCGGCGCACGACACGCGCACGAGTTCGCACGAGTTCGCACGAGTTCGCACGTGGCGCATCGTTGCCGCGGTGGCCGCTCGCTGCACCGCAGTCGTGTCGTGACGTCGAGTCCGAGGCGCGCTCGCGACAGTGCGCCGTTGCTCGGATCGTGTCGGGAGCGGGCTCACATCACGTGAGGCACAACAACCTTGTGCCGACTGGACGCGCCCTGAGGCGCTGCATATCGTGCGAACAACTGAGGGGTTCGGACGCACCTCAGGTAATGCCGAGGCCAGCTGGAGGAAGATCAGCGAATCCGGATCGTCGATAGGTTCCTGCCTTCGCAGTCCTCATCCGTTGACCTTCCAGCTGTCTCGGCACCGCTGACGCGAAGCGGTCGCGCACTCGATACCGTGACTGCATGACACTCGAGGGAACCTATGAGGCGAGTCCGTCGACCTGGGTGCGCGAGCAGGTCGAGGAGTACGAACGCTCCGGCGGCCAGCGAGCGAACACGCTGCGTGACACCGGGCTTCCGATCATCATCGTCACAACGAGAGGCAACAAGTCCGGCGCGATCCGCAAGTCGCCGGTGATGCGCGTGGAGTACAACGGCGGGTACGCACTCGTGGCGTCGAAGGGCGGTGCACCGACGCACCCCGAGTGGTACCACAACCTTGTCGCAGCACCCACCGACGTGCAGCTCCAGGACGGACCGACGGCTGTTGACGTCGACGTGCGAGAGGTGACGGGCGACGAGCGCGCGGCATGGTGGGAGCGCGCGGTCGCGGCGTACCCGCCTTACGCGGAGTACCAGGAGAAGACCGACCGCCGCATCCCGGTCCTGGTCGCAACGCCGATCGAGAAGTAGCGCTTTCGGGTGCGCGAGTGGGCGCAAGCCCATACGAACGCCCGCGTTCGGGCGCACACCGACCTCAGTGGCCGAGCTCGCGGAGCCGCGGGTCGTCGATCCCGAAGTAGTGCCCGATCTCGTGGATGACGGTCTGTCGCACCTGCTCTCGCACCTGGTCTTCGGTCCAGCACGCGCGGCAGATGGCGTTCTGGTAGATCGTGATGCGATCGGGCATCGCCCCGGAGTAGCTGACCCGGCGCGTCAGCGGGACGCCTTCGTAGAGCCCGAAGAGGTCACCCCCCGCAGCGTCGTCCTCGACCAGGAACGCGACGTTGACGATCTTGCTCGCGAAGTTCTCAGGAATCGAGTCGATCGCGTCGTCGACGAAGGACTCGAACTCCTCGCGCGTGACTTCGAACACTGCAGGACTGTACCGGTCCGTCAGCTCGACGACGATGGCCCCGCCGAGAGGAGCTGCTTGCGTCGCCGGTACTCCTCGTCGTCGATCTCACCTCGCGCGAATCGCTCGTCGAGTATTCGCGATGCCTCCGAGACCTGGCCCCAAGGGCGCGCCGAAGGGCCCGTGGCCGACGTGGGATGACGACCTCGGGAGTACAGCACGACCGCGAGCGCCACCGCGCCGGCGAACAGCAGTACGAGAACCAGAAGGACGAGAGGGCCGCCGATGAATCGGAGTCCTCGCCCCCCGAAGAGGAAGTGGTGGCGGATGAGCATGATTCCTCCTCGTCGGCGTCGCAACCACTCCTACGTCTAGCGCTCGACCGAGCAAACGTGCCGGACCGGTGCCCCCGGGAGCATTCAGATTCATGAGCGTCCAGGTCGGAGCGCCGCTCCCAAAATTCACGCACCTCTACTCGGACTATTGGACGTCCAACGGTGCCAAGACCGGCAAGACGCTGGCGACCCCGACCGCGATCTACCTCGGCGACGGCTTCAAGGTGACGATCGCGCCGTAGGCAGTCGGTGCGTCCGACGTGACGCCGTGTGGCCAGATGGAACGAACTTCACCGCACGCGACGTCGTGCGCGAGCGGGCAATGCTCGCGTAGCACGTGGTGACCAGTGTTCGTCGCACTCGCTCGGTACGATGGTCGCCTCCCAACACGTGCCACCACGTGGAGGAACATGCGCGCAACCTGGAATCCCCTCGCCATCGCGCTGCTGACCGCGGCCCTCCTTGTGGGCATCGGCGCCAGCAGCGTCGCGTCCGGCGCGGCTCGCCGCCAGGCGGCCAAGCCGCCGACCCTCGCTGCGTGCCTCAAGCTCGTGAAGTCCGAGGTCATCGCCAAGGCCAAGATGACCGTCGCGACAAACGACCCGGCGCTGTCACCGTGGTTCGTCAACAACAACCCGGGCAACGAGAAGGGCTACGAGGCAGCAGTTGCCTACCACGTGGCGTCGACGCTCGGCTTGAAGTCGACCGCCGTCACCTGGTACGACGAGCCCTATGAGCTCGCGGTGACGGCCGGTGCGAAGCCTTTCGACTTCGACATCAACGAGATCACGTACAACGCCAAGCTGAACTCGAAGGTCACGTTCTCGCAGACCTACTTCACGGTGAACCAGTCGATCGTGGCGCTCAAGACGAGCAAGATCGTCACGCACCACTCGCCGAGTGCGCTCAAGGGCTACCTCTACGGGGAGCCCACCGGCTCTCCGGGACTCACGTTCGTGACCAAGCACATCGTGCCGAAGCGCGCGCCGGTCGTCTACAAGACAATGGTCGCCGCGATCGCCGCGCTCGAGGCGAAGAAGATCGACGCGATCGTCGTCGACACGCCGAGCGGCCAGTACATCGCGTCACAGCAGGTGCTCAACGGCGTCCAGGTCGCGCAGTTCCACGCGACGGGCGAGCACTACTCGCTCCTCTTGCACAAGGGAAACCCGCTCGTCGCGTGCGTCAACACCGCGCTCACGACGCTCTCCAAGAGCGGGGAGCTGCGCACCCTCTCCAAGAAGTACCTGTCGATCTACAACTCGATCGCGTTCATCACGCCGTAGGGCGATGGACATCGTCACGAGCGCGTCGTTGTTGCCTTGGCCGCATTGACCAGCGGCGAGCGGTGTTCACACGATTGTCACGGACAGCGCAACCAGCATCTCGACGGGTGACGCAGCCCAGCGACCGTGGTGCGCACGCTCGTGAACTGGCCACACCGTGGTTCCGTACACTGGGGGCATGGCCGGGGCTGCAGTGCCTGCCTTTTGGCTCATCGATCTCGACGGCGTGCTGGTGCGCGAGGGCACCGTGATCCCGGGTGCCGATCGCTTCCTCGACGCGCTGGGCGCGGCTGGACGGCGGTGCCTGGTGCTGACCAACAACTCGATCTA
>DATKGG010000058.1:0-75017 GCA_035510855.1 Acidimicrobiales bacterium | reverse complement strand
GTGGGTTTGTCTTGTCCTTCCCGCTCGGCAAGTAGGGGACTCCAACAGTAAGGGGGAAAAGCAATGCGGAAACGATGGTTCAACACGCCACTCATGGGTGGCGCATCGATCTTCCTTGGTCTCGCGATCGGCCTGAGCGTGCCAGCCTTGGCGACCAATGTATCGGCACGGGCAGTCGTCCATCACGACGTCGACAGGTACAACGGGTTCCCGCACATGGGGCACGTCTTCGTGATCATGATGGAGAACACGTCCTACAACGACCTGCTCAATCCGTCGAATACCAACACGACGTTCATCCAGAGCCTCACGAGCAAGTACGGCCTCGCGACGAACTACTACGGCGTGACGCACACGAGTCTGCCGAACTATGTGGCGGTCTCGAGCGGCAGCACGTGGGGCTCGAACTCCGACGACGAGGCGCAGGCGGACAAGGGCTACTTCAATCACCTGAGCCTGTTCGACCAGCTCTCGCAAGCAGGCGTGAGCTGGCGCGGCTACCAAGAGTCGATGCCGTCGGCCGGGTACACGGGCAACTACGGCTCGTGCACGAACCCCGCTCCCGACCCCGACTGCACCACCAGCTCGGCGGGCACCGCGCTGTACGTCCGCAAGCACAACCCGTTCATGCAGTATCCGGACATCTTCAACAACCCAGCGGTCGCGGACAAGGTGGTGCCGCTCTCGCAGCTGACCCATGATCTCAACTCGAGAAAGGTTGCCGACTTCAACTGGATCACGCCGAACATCTGCAACGACATGCACGGAGGGGCTCCAAGCTGCCCGTACCCGAACACGCCGACCGACGCGAACCAGATGGCGCTCTACCAGGACGGAGACAGCTTCCTCCACACGTGGGTGACCGCGATCATGAGCTCGAGGGCATGGACGGACAACTCGGCGATCTTCATCATGTGGGACGAGGGTGGCTATGGGGACAACGCGCCATACGGACCCCTGGACAACACCGGTTGCTGTGACTCGCCGGTCCTTCCTGCGACCCCGGCGAACCCCACGACAGGTGGCGGTGGCGACCTCGCGGGTGGCACTCTCTACGGCGGCGGGCATGTTCCGATGATCGTCATCGGGCGCGACGCCGCGAGGGGCGCCACGGACAGCGCGCCGCTCAACCACTACTCGTTGCTGCAGACGATCGAGCAGAACTGGAACCTTCCGTTCCTCGGGAACGCAAGCGACACGCTGCAGGTGCAGTCGCTCGCACCGCTGCTCAGGCACCACTAAATAGCTGCGAGTCGCTGCTGGGTCCGAGGCGGTGCGCCGGGAGATCGGCGCACCGCCTCGGACCGCTGGCGGGGCCGGGTCTTAAGTGCCCACGGCCAGGCCAGGTGCGACGCGCGCCCCGGAAACGGCGCGGTCCAAGGGGTCTCACCTAGGGCGGAGTCGGCGGCGAGCCCAGCAGCCCCGCGGGAGGGCGACGCAGTCCGAAACACGTGTCAAGCAGAGAGCCGCAACGCAATGGTGAGGTCGTGGTGCGAGGTGCAAGCACCTCTCGTCTCATGACACGCCCGAGGTCAGTCACGAGGCGTCGGACCGCAGTCGGCTGTAGATGGCCATGTCGTGCCAGACACCGCGTCGCCAGTTGGCGCGACGCGCGATGCCTTCGAAGGTAAATCCTGCGAGCTCGAGCGAGCGGCGCTCCGCAATGTTGTCGACGTCGGTTTCCGCCTCGACCCGATTGGCTTGCGAGGTTCGAAAGAGCGTCTCGTACAGCAGTCGCTGCGCGCCGGCGCCAATCCGCTGTCCGCGGAACAAGGGCGACACCGTGATGCCAATGCACCACGCGAGACTCTGTCGGTTCGGCCCATGTGGCACCTGGATCCACGAGACGGTGCCCACAGGCGTGCTGTCAGTGAGCTCGACGATGGAAGAACCTCCGCCGTAGGTGCTCCCGCTGAGCATGTCCTCGGGCGGGTCGTCGTAGCCGTCCCACTCATCGTCGTCGACCGACGCCTGGAGTCCGGCGAGGAACGCAGCGTCGGCCTCGCCGACTTCGCGGAGGCGGATCGAGGGGAGCTCGCTGGCGACGGCTGCAGCCCCTGCAACCTGACGCTGCTCATTGGCACTGGGGGACCTGAAGATTGCCACCGCACCAGTCTGCTACGGCCACGAGTCGCATGGCTGCCGGAGAGCCACGCCGCCCCCCGTCCCGCGATTCATCGCACAGATCGGGATGACTGCATCCGACAACCTGGTCATGGCTCGACGCGGAGGATGCAGATCGCCCGACGAAATCCAGACGCGCGGACCCCACGACGATGAGACCGAGTCATGTCATCGGCAAGCCGAGCCAGACACCTCGGCGGCGCGCCGTGTCACGTCTCGAGGCGGTAGACCCTCGCCGCGTTCGCGAACAGCATCGCGTCGCGCTCGCTCGGCGAGAACGGCGCGGCGATCTTCTTGAGTCCGTTCCACAGCACGCGGTAAGACAGTGAAAACCGGTCGATGGGGAAGTTCGACTCGAACATGCACCGCTCCGGGCCGAAGCACTCGATCGCGTGGTCGTAGTAGCGGCGCTGCTGAGCCACGAACTCGTCGGAGCTAGGTGGACGCTCGGCGGTGTGCCATCCGAAGCCGTTGTCGGGCATGGCGAGACCGCCGATCTTCGCCACGACGTTGTCGCACTGGGCAATCTCTGCGATGTCGAGCTTCCACTGCTCGAAGATCTCCTCGCGCCGAAGCGCGTAGGGCCCGACGCCGAGCGGCGTGCCGAAGTGGTCGAGCACCATCATCGTGTCAGGGAGCGCACGGGCCAACGCTGCGAACTCACGATTCTGGTAGTGGTAGTGCCACGCGTCGTAGGTCAGCGACCGCTGGCCGAGCCGGGCGATGCCGGCCCTGAACTTCGCGTCGCCGTAGCGCCCGGGCGCCGCGCGGCCGGGGATCATCAGGGCCTCGGGGTGCTCGGCGCTCGCTCCTGCGTCGCGGATGCCCCGAAGCAGGCCTGCGGCGGCCGCCCCGTGCGCGTCGAGTGCCACATCGAGGTGCTCGAGGTCCGCGAGGTCGGCGTGCGCGACGATCCCCGAGATGAGGTGGCTCGGCTCACGGGCCGCCTCGGCGGCGACGAACGCGGTCTCGCCGACCGGTCGGAGCCACGGCGGAGCATCCATTGCGTACGCAGCGCGGCACTCGACGAAGACCGTGCGCGCCACGCGGTGGCCGCTCCGCACGTCGGCCAACAGCTCGTCGAGCCCGTAGGGCAGCGCGCCGCCGACGGGCCAGAGGTGGTGGTACGGGTCGATGATCCGCTGGTCGGGATCGATGACCTCTTCGTCGACCTGGTCGTACCACTCGGGCGTCAACGGCAGGGCCACTCGATCCCCTTCCTAGCGGCCACCCTCGCGAGCGATGGCGGCGCGGATCCCGCGCGAACAGTAGTGACGGAGGAGAGAGCACGCGTGCTCCGGGCGCAACCACCAAGTTGCGTTGGCCGCATCGAGGGTCACGCACCAGAGCCAGGCGTCCGAGGCGCCGGCGCGGTCACTCCAAGTTGAGATGGACGCCGGCGTCAGTTCCTGAGGACGCGGACCAGCTTGCCGGTCGAGGCGTCGAGCTCAGTCACCGAGTTCCCGGTGTGGTTCGCAATCCAGACGTGCGTGCCGTCGGAACTGACTGACTGGGGAAGTGAGAATCCGAACGGTCGACCTTTGATCACCTTCACGAGCGCACCCGATGCGGCGACGAGCTCGGTGACACTGCCGCCGTTGCCTGCGTTCGCGACCCAGAGGTGCGGTCCATCCGATGAGATCGACACGGAGTAGCTGAGCCCCAGCTTCGGTCCTCTCAGCGCTCGCACCAGTCCACCGGTCGAGTTCACGAGCTCGGTGAGCGTCGACCTGTACGCACTGCTCGCAACCCAGACAGAACTCCCGCGCGTGGTGACTGCACTCGGGTAGGTGAATCCGAATCGTGGGCCCTTGACCAGTTGAATGAAGCGGCCGGTAGTCGCATTGATCTCGGTCACCGACGTCCCGTACGAGTTTGCGACCCAGAGATGCCCACCAGCAACCGCGAGAGAGGAGGGATGCGCGAATCCGTACCGCGGTGACGCGAGGACCCGAATCAGCGCGCCGGTTGACGCAGCAAGCTCCGTCACGGTGTTGCCGCTGCCGCTCGCGACCCAAACGTGCGAGCCGTCCGAGACGATGCCGCTCGGAAGGACGAGACGGTCCTTCGAGCCCTTGATGATCCTGATGAGACTCCCGGTGGAGCTCGAGAACTCCGTCACCGAGTAGCCGTACAGGTTGGCCACCCAGACGTGAGCGCCGTCGACCATGATGCTGTCGGGGTAGTCGAAGTGGTATTGCTTGCCCCTGACGATTCTCACCAGCTTGTCCGATGACGCCTCGAACTCCGTGACCGAGCCGTTGGAGGGATTGACCACCCACACGATCCCATTCCTCGAGACGATCGTGTCGGGCGAGTCGAAGCCGTAACCGGACCCACTCTTTGCGCGCGCGGCTGGTGACGTGCGAGCGGCCGCTCCAGCCCCGTGCAGACCGGCCGACGCCACTGCTGGTGCGTCGAGCGCGACCAGGATTGACCCGGCCGCGAAGGCACTGGCGACTGCAAGCTGGACGGGTCGAGTGCCTCGTCGGCGAGATCCCAGGTGCGTCCGCAAGACGGTGTCCTCCAGGCGTGTGCTGACCACCCCAGTTTTCCAGTCCCTCCGCTGCCCGTGCCGGATGGTCGCGTGTTGATCCAGATCGGGACGACCTGGCTCTGAGCCCGAAGGGCTGCCCGCGCGGCGTGCTCAGGCCGTCGTCAGAGGGACGCTCCAGATGACTCTGGTACCGCCGGACTCGACGGGTTCGATCACGAACGATCCGCCGAGCTTCGCGGCGCGGTTCGACATGTTGGCGAGTCCCATGCCGACAGCTCGTGCCTCCGGCGCCGGCACGCCGATCCCGGTGTCGGTCACCTTGAGGCAGACGTCGTCGCCGACTCGGAGCACGACGGTGTAGCTGCTGGCATGGGCGTGCTTGCCCGCATTCGTGAGCGACTCGCGAATCACCGCGAGCAGGTGGTCCGCGATGTGCTGGGGCACCGCACTGTCGACCGGTCCGGAGATGGTGACCTGCGGCCGCGCCCCGAGCGTGGATGTCAGCTCCTCGGTGAGCGCGAGCACGCTGCTGCGAAGGCCCCCGAGCGACCGATCACCGAGCTCGAAGATGGCTGAACGGATCTCGGTGATCGTGGTGTCGAGGTCGTCGATCACCCGGTTGACCCGTCCGACCATGACCTCGGGATTGACCTGGCGCGCCGCGCTCTGAAGGGCGAGCCCGCTCGCGAAGAGTCGCTGGATCACCGTGTCGTGCAACGCCATCGCAATGCGATCCCGGTCGTCGAGCACGCTGAGGAGGCGGACCCGCTCGTGATTGCGAGTGTTCTGAATCGCGATCCCCGCGGCGAGCGCCAGTCCCTCCGCCAGCGCCTCGTCCTCCTCGCTGAACTCCGATGCCCCGATCTTGTCCGTCAGGTAGAGGTTGCCGTAGGGCTCGTCATCTGGCCGGACCCGGATCGGCACGCCGAGGAACGACGTCATCGGTGGGTGCCCGGGCGGGAAGCCGTACGAGTCGGGATGCGTCGAGATGTTCCTGAGCCGGAGCGGCGCGGGCTCGGTGATGAGCACCCCGAGGACCCCGCGTCCGGTCGGCCGGTTGCCAGTCGCCGTCTCTTCTTCGTCGGTCATCCCGCAGGTCAGGAACTCCTCAAGCCCTGTCCTCGCGGTGTTCAGCACGCCGAGCGCGCCATATCGCGCGCCGACGAGGCTGCTGGCCTCCGCCACAATGTGCTGCAAGAGATCGGGCAACTCGACGTCCGAGCCGATCATGAGCACCGCGTCCATGAGTCGCCGCAAGACCATTGGATCCGAAATCCGGCGATACGGCACTCCCACGAGGGTACCGAGAACCGACCTACTCCCTTGCGACTGGCTTGCCGCTGGCAGTATTGGCTACATGACGATTCGCGTGTTCCTCCTCGACGACCACGCGCTCATCCGAGAAGGCATCCGGCTCCTGCTCGAGAACGAGCCCGACATCGAGGTCGTGGGAGAGGCAGGGACGGCGGCTGAGGCGATGACCCGAGCCCCGCTCGCCCGTCCCGACGTCGCCATCCTCGACGTCCGGCTCGAGGACTCGAGTGGCATCGAGGTCTGCCGAGATCTCCGCTCGATGATGCCGAGGCTCGCCTGTCTGATGCTGACGAGCTTTGCCGACGACGAAGCCCTCTATGCGAGCGTGATGGCAGGTGCCTCGGGCTACGCGCTGAAGCAGATCAGGGCCCATGACCTCATCGAGGACGTGCGACGCGTCGCGCGCGGCGAGTCGCTCCTCGATCCACGGCTCGTCGCTCGCGTGATCGAGCGGATCACCAACCCGCCGAAGTCCGACAGTTTGTTCGAGGCGTTGTCCGCCCAGGAGCGTCGCATCCTCGACCTGATCGCGGAGGGCCTGACGAATCGCCAGATTGCCGAGCACATGTTCCTCGCGGAACACACCGTAAAGAACTACACGACCACGTTGCTACGGAAGCTGAAGATGACCAACCGCACCGAGGCCGCGATTTTCGCGACGAAACTGCGCGCGGAGGCGGCCGCCGAGGAGTCCTAGCTATTCACCTTGTGGCGGGTGAGCACCACGAGGTCGGTGCCCGTCGCGGCGAGTGCGTGCTCCAATCGCTCTCGCTCGCTTCGAGGCTGCGAGAAGCCCATGACGTTCACCGGGATCTGCTGGGACGCGCACAACTTGATAAGGGCGCGGTCATAAGCGATCTCGGCCGCCAGCGCGATGCACGCCGACCCCGCGGTGCGCGGTGCGAGCATCTCTGTTCGACACATGAGCGCGTAGTCGACGAGCGCGGTGCCCGTCAGCTCGTCCACCCAGTCGTCGAAGACGCTCGAGAGGAGGTGGGTGTACATGTTCATGTACCAAGCATTCGGCGTCGGCAGGTCATCCGAGTAGGGACGAAGGACCCAAGTTCAACCTCTTGGCCATGAGGTTGCTCGAATGTCGCGGGAGGTGACGTAACTCCCTGCGTCTTGGGACGTTGGTCCCTATGACGGTGCCGCCCCCAGCGCGAACACTGGAGACAGATCCCCCAATGGGGTGGGATCACGTTAGGAAGGAGAAGCACATGCGACGCAAGACATTCGATGTGCTCGTGAGCGCCGGTGGCGCCATCATGGTTGCGGTCCTGCTCGTGGCAGGGGCATTGCTCTGGTGGGGTTACAGCTTTGCCAACAGCAACGTGCAGACGCAGCTCGCAGAGCAGCAGATCACGTTCCCGGCGGCGGTGGCATTCGCCCACCCGGTTGCGGGCTCGGAGATCACGCCCTCGATGATCGGCAGCGTCAGCGTCTTCGCCGGACTACCCCTCACCACGGGGCAGCAGGCAGAGGTCTACGCGAACGACTTCATCGCGGTGCACCTCCAAGAGATCGGCGGCGGTCTGACCTACGCCCAGCTCTCCGCGAAGGCGATGGCGCTGCCCAAGGGCTCTGCGGCCTACAACGCGGCTGAGGGGACGGTCCAGACGGTGTTCCAAGGAACGACGCTTCGTGGACTCCTGCTCGAGGCCTACGGCTTCTCGGTGTTCGCGACGATCGCCCAGGATGGTGCGATCGCGGCGTTTGCCCTGGCCGCCCTCATGGCGATGCTCGTGGGCTTCGGCTACCTCCACGCTCGCAGGACGAGCGATGCGAAGGAGCTCCTGACCCACACGGCGACGGCAAAGGGGATGCTCGCTCCGGCGTGATCCTCGTAAGCCAACGCGCTGCCCGGCCCGCACCACGTGCAGGCCGGGCAGCGCGTTGCGTCCGGGCTCAGTTCAGCGCGTAGACGACGGTCACCTGGACCGAGACCGGCTGGGTCCCCGCCCTGAGGGGGACGCCGGCGCTCAGCGCGCTGTCGGTGGGGAAGCCGTAGGTGATCGGCTCGACCTGCTGGTTCACCTGGTCGGAGATCTTCACGACCCCACCGACACTCGTCCCGCCGGCCGAGGCGTCCTGGCGTGCCTCGGTGAGGGCGTCCTGCATCGCTTTGATGCGAGCCGCGGCGAGAAGTGAGGACTGGTTCGTGATGGAGAACGTGATCCCGTTGAACTGGATGCCGTTGCCCGCCACCTCTGCGGCACCCTCGATGGCGCCCCCCGCCTTGGCGAGGTTGCCCGGCTTGTCCACGTTGTGCATCGTCACGTTCAACGTGTCGTCGACGGTGAAGCCCGTGAGCTGGCCTTTGTTGTTGGTGTTCTCGTAGATGTTGAGGTCTGAGGTCTGGAGGTCCTTCTGCTTGATGTCATGGCGAAGAAGCCTGTTCTCGAGACGCCGCACGGTCGCGTCGTTCGCGGAGAGGGCGCCCGTTGCGGTCCCTCGCACGGTCACGACGCCCACCGAGAACTGGAGCGTGTCGGGCACGCCCTGGACCGTGCCGGAACCGGTCACGGAGATCGTTCCAACCGCCCCAGTGGCGCCCGCCCTCGTCGAGCGACCGACCAGGAGGCCGACCGCGCCGATCGCGAGCACGACGAGGACCACGACGGCGCCGAACCAGGCGCCTCGAGGCGCAGGTCGAGCCCGGAGGTGCCAGTTGGTCGTCGGGTCGGCGACTGGCGTCGTGCGGGGGGATTCGGTCGATGGACTGGCCTGGTCGCTCATGTGGTCTCCTTGATCATCGGTGCGGCGACGCACGAGAGCCGGGACGGTGACCTGTGGACCGGCGACTCGGTAGCGTCACCTCGTGTATCTCGCGAGACCCGCGGTTCTGTCGGCACGCTCGGCGCGCCGAGTCGTCCACGACCGCACCGAGGGCCGTGACGGTGAGGGCGGGCGAGCGCGATGACCCTCATGCTGGACGCGTTGTACCGAGGCCGCTTCATCACCTTCGACAACGAGCATCCCGAGGTCAACGCGCTCGGCGTGCTGCACGGTCGCATCGTGGCGCTGGGCGAGGACGCGGGGTCATGCCCCGCGCGCGTCACGCACGACCTCGCGGGCACCGTGTGCTTCCCGGGGTTCCACGACGCGCACGCCCACACGGTCAACTTCGGACTCTCCATGGACGAGCTCGACCTCTCGACGCCGCCGGTCATGTCGCTGCCCGAGCTCTACGAGACGGTTGCCGCGCACGCCGCGTCCCTCCCCGATGGAGCTGTCGTGATCGGTCGCGGCTACGACCAGAACAAGCTGGACGGGCATCATCCGGACCGCCGCGCGCTCGACGAGGTCGCCCACGGGCATCCCGTCTGGCTGACGCACACCTCCGGGCACATGTGCGTCGTCAACACGGCAGCGCTCGAGCGGATCGGGGCTGACCTCGACGCCGCGATCGATGGCGGTCGCGTCGTGCGCGACCACGACGGGGAGCCGACCGGGCTGCTTGAAGAGCGCGCCCAGGTGCTGGCCCAGCGCCTGGCGCTGCCGCGCTCTGTCGCCACGATCGCGTCGGCGATCGAGCGTGCGCACCGTGTCTACCTCTCAGAGGGGATCACGAGCGTCTGCGACGCCGGCGTCGCAGGCGGCTGGATCGGCCAGAGCCCCGCCGAGCTGGACGGCTACCAGCACGCCCGCGACCGAGGCGTGCTCTCGGTGCGGACGACGGTGATGATCGCCGCGGACGTCCTGGGCGAGATGCCTCGCCACGTCGACGACCTCGCGGCGAGTGGGATCAGCGCGGGCATCCGGTCGGGTCTCGGGGACGACTGGCTGCGAGTCGGCGCGATGAAGGTCTTCTCGGACGGCTCGTTGATCGGCCGGACGTGTTGGCTCTCCCACGGCTTCGAGGACGAGCCGGCGAATCTCGGGTACCCACAGCAGGACCCGCACGAGCTGCGTCGCCAGATCGTCGAGGCGCACCTGGCCGGTTGGCAGCTCGCCACGCACGCGATCGGCGACGCGGCGATCTCGTTCGTCCTCGATGCCTACGAAGAGGCGCTCGAGCGCCGGCCACGGCTCGACCACCGGCACCGCATCGAGCACTGCGGGGTAACGACCGACGAGTCGCTCGAGCGGATTCGACGCCTCGGGGTCATCCCTGTTCCCCAGGGCCGGTTCATCGGCGAGATCGGCGACGGGATGCTGGCGGCCCTCGGTGAGCGACGCGCTGGGGACACCTACCGCCTCGCGAGCTTCCTCCGCGCCGGCATCGCGCTGCCGGGGAGCTCGGACCGACCCGTCGTCGACGGCCGGCCGCTCCTCGGGATCGCCGACATGGTCGCGCGCCGAACCGCGACGGGACAGTCGTTCGGGGCTCGCGAGGCGCTCACGTGCGAGGAGGCGCTGGCGAGCTACACGACCGGGTCGGCGTTCGCGACGCGCACCGAGGCCGACCGCGGCACGCTCAGCGTGGGCAAGCTCGCGGACTTCGTCGCGCTCGGCTCGGACCCGAGGGTGCTCGACGAGCCCGGGGCGATCGCGTCGGTGCCGGTCCAGGCGACCGTCGTGGGCGGCGACCTCGCCTTCCGCGCGTGAGCACGTGCCCGTCGTAGGCTCGCGCCATGAGTGACAGCTTCGATCTCGCCTCGACCTACCTCCACCTCGGTCTCGGTGCGACCGTGACGCCGCTGCCCGACTTCGAGTGGTCCGCGACCTATCTCGAGAGCTACGAGCGTCGCTTTGAGAGCGACGGGATCGAGGGCCGCCTGGTGACGGTGAGCCCCGAGACGGCGACCTGGACCCACTGGGAGCGCCACCCCGCCGGCGAGGAGGTCGTGTACCTGCTCTCGGGGCGCGTCGACGTCGTCCAGGACCACGACGGCACGGAGGTGACGATCCCACTGCATGCGGGGGAGGCCATGATCAACCCCAAGGGCGTGTGGCACCGAGGTGTCGTGCACGAGCCCGGGAGCGCCCTGTTCATCACGCCGGGGATCGGGACCGAGCACCGCCCCCTGGACACGTCCGCTGCTGGCTGACCTCGGGCGCACGGCGTCGCCGATGGGTCCGACGCGGGTCGAGCCGACGTGGTCACAGGCTGACGACGCGCGCCGTGTCGAGCCCTCGTCGGCGCGTCGCTGGGCGCTCGCAGTGGGCGCAGTCGCGTACCTCGGCATCGCCGCGGGCATGTACGCCCACGTCCTCGCGCTGTCGGTCACCCGGGGCACGACGTGCGCGTGCTCGGACGTCTCGCTCTTCGCCTGGTTCTTCGAGTGGCCGCTCGCGGCGATCCGCAGCGGCCACGACCCTTTCTACTCCTCGGCGATGTTCCATCCCCAGGGCATCAACCTCCTCTCCAACACGTCGGCCGGCATCTGGAGCTTCGTCCTGCTGCCGGTGACCGCGATCTTCGGTCCGTTCGCATCGCTGAACGTCGCGGTGATCGCCGCGCCGGCGCTGTCGGGCGTGGCCGCGATGTGGGTCGCCCAGCGGTGGGTGCGTTCCTCGGTCGCCGCGTTCCTCGCCGGCGCGCTCTACGCGTTCTCGCCGCTCGTGCTGTTCGAGTCCGCGGGCTCGCACCTCATGGTGACCTCGCTCGTGGTCCCGCCGCTCGTCCTCGCGTGCCTCGACGAGCTGTTCTGGCGGCGCCGGCACTCGCCGATCAAGGTGGGCGCCGTGCTCGGCGGGCTCCTCGTCGTGCAGTTCTTCAGCGGCACCGAGCTGCTCGTGATGCTCGGGGTGGCGACCGCGCTGTCGCTGCTCGTGCTCGGGGCGGCGGCCCTGATCGCCGATCGCGACGCCGGCCTTGTCGCGATCCGCACAGGGCTCCCCGGGCTCGTCACCGCAGCCGTCCTCGCAGTCGTCGTGCTCGCATGGCCGGCGTGGTACGCGCTCGCCGGTCCAGGGCACTACACGGGAGCCGTCTGGCCCAACTTGGTGCCGGCCCAGGCGTCCATCCGCAGCTTCTTCGTCGCGGTCCCGGGCCAGGGCCTGTGGTGGGTGCCGCACTGGGGCAGGTTCATGCGACCGACGTATCTCGGGCCGCCGCTGATCGCAGCCGTGCTCGTCGGGCTCGTCGTCTTCAGGCGCGACGCGCGGCTGCGAGCGGTCGCGGTGCTCACCTGCGTCGTGGCCTGGCTCGCGCTCGGCCAGCGCTATGCCTTCAGCGCCTGGCACGCCCTGTCGCACGTGTCGATCCTGAACGACGTGATGAACGAGCGGTTCAGCGCGCTGCTGTTCCTCCCTGCGGGGCTCGCGCTCGCGCTCGTGCTCGACGACCTCGGGCGGTGGCGCCCCCGCCTCCTCGGCGCGGCGCTCGCGGTCACCGTCGGGCTGGCGTGCGCGACGCCGTTCGTGATCGACGCGGTCGACGCGCTGCCATACGCGGCGTCGACGGTGTGGGTGCCCACGTGGTATCAGCAGCACGCAGCGACGCTTCCGCCCGGCCAGGTGGTGCTCGGCTTCCCGTTCTTCAACACGACCGCGGACCTGCTCGGGGTCCAGGCCCTCTACGGGATGCGCTACGCCATCGTCGGGGGCACGGGCCCTGAGTGGCTGAACTCGCGCCAGGGCAAAGAGGCCCCCGGCTACGAGGTCATCAAGCAGCTCGCCTCGCGGGCCGAAGCGAGGAGTTTCGACGCCCTGGCGAACGCCATGCAGCGCGCCGAGGTCCTCTCGGCCCTCCGCGGCTGGGACGTGACGCTCGTTGTGGTGCCGTTCGAGCGAGCGCCCAACACCAAGGGCGTGGCGCGGGCGCCCGCGGTGATCGAGGCGTGGCTCGGCTCGGTGCTCGGCCCGCCTCGCGTGCAGAGCGCCGCGTGGGTCTGGCACCTCTGACGTCGATCGACGTGCGCGCCGGCGCGACCTGATCGCCGACGGCTGGCCGGGGTGTCTCACTCGCGGCCCGCATCGAACGATCGCGAGGCGCTGTCGTACGCTGGGCACAATGGACTCGGGGCGGTTGCGGACATTCGCAGCCTCGGCGAGGGCGATGAACCTGACGAGGCTGCGGGCGCTCGCGTCCGCGTGGTTCACGAGGGTCTTCGACCAGGACACGGCCTTCGGCCGGCTCGCCTTCATCCAGGTTGCGATGCTCGCGGGCGACACGCTCGTCACGATCTCGCTCGCGGGCTCCCTGTTCTTCTCGATCTCCCCGGACGCAGCAGAGGGCAAGGTGCTCTTGTACCTGCTCCTCACCGTCGCACCCTTCGCGGTCGTCTCGCCGCTGCTCGGACCTGCCATCGACGCGAGCCGGGGCGCGCGCCGGTTCATCGTCTTCGCCGCCGCTGCCGGCAGGGTCGTGCTCTGCATCTTTATGGCCGAGAGCATCCACTCGCTGTGGCTGTTCCCCGAGGCGTTCTGCGTGCTGGTCTTGTCCAAGCTCTACCTCGTGACGCGAGGTGCGCTGGTCCCCGAGATGGCCGAGGCAGACGAGCTGGAGCGCCATGCACGCGGTGAGGACGCGCCGGTCGACGGCCACGCGCCGCCGACCGAGGTCCAGGAGGGCTACGCGGGGTACAACGCGCAGCTGACATTGCTCGGGACGCTCGCGGGCTTCCTGATCTCGCTCCCCGGGATCGGGCTGCTCAAGCTGATCAACGCGTCCGCGGTGCTGGTGCTGGCGGCGCTCGTCTTCGTGGTCGCCGCCGCCGGGGGCCTGCGGCTCAAGGTGCCACCACGAGCGCCGGAGCACTACCGCTCGATGCCAGACGAGGGCGACGAGGACGTCGAGAGTCGAAACGTCCCGATTGAGGACCGAGAGGTGATCCTCGGGCTCACCGCGAGCGCCACGGTGCGGCTGACCGCTGGGTTCCTCATCTTCCTCATCGCGTTCGGGCTGCGCCGGAGCCACGCGCCGCTGTGGTGGTACGGGGTCGCGTTCGCAGCGTCGGGCGTCGGCTCGCTGATCGGGCTCTATTTGGTCCGGCGGCTCCGCCGCGTGCTCAGCGAGCAGCTGCTGCTCGCGACCGCGCTCGCGGTCATCGTGGTGTCGGCCGCGGGGGCGGCCGTGCTCGGCTCCCTGCTCGCGCAGGCGGCTCTCGCGGGCATGGCAGGGATCGCCGGGGCGATCTGCCAGCCGTCCTTCGACGCGCTGACCCAGCGCCGGATACCGCCTGCCGCCCAGGGCCGCGTGTTCGCCCGGCTCGCGGTGCGTCAGCAGCTCGCCTGGGTGCTGGGGGCGCTCATCCCCGTCGCCATCTCGATGCCCTTCGTCGTGGGCGACTCGTTCATCGCCGTCGTGGCGGCGACCGGCCTCGTCGGCTACCTCGCCGGTCGGCTCGTGCTCGTCCGGGCCGCCGTCTAGCGGCCCGCCACGACGAGCCGGAAGCCGGTGTCGAGCGACGCGAGCTCGGCGAGCTCGGCGTTGCGACGCTGCCAGGTGCCGTCGGCGAGGTCGCGCGCGAGGCGAGCCATCGCGTCGTTGACGACGCCCTGGTCGAGGAGCGCCAGCCCCGACATCGCGGCACGGACGGCGGGATCGAGGTAGTCCTCGGGCGTTGCCCACTGGGCGCCCAAGAACCCGTCGACGCAGTCGCGAGGCACTTCCAGGGTGCGAACCTCGAGGACGTCGAGGACGTCGAGCACGTCGCCGAGCGAGGAGATCGCAGCCTCGTGCTCGAACAGTTCGGGCAGGTAGTCACGGTTCAGCCAGTAGCCCGACGACGCCGCGGGGTCCCAGGTGACCACGACCTGGCGCGCCGCCACGCGGGCGAGCTCGTGAAGCCCGTGGTGCGGGTCGCGCCAGTGGTGGACCGTGAGGATCGCGAGCGCGGCGTCGAAGGAGTCGTCTCGCACGGGCAGCGCCTCGGCGACCCCGCGCACCGCTGGCGCGGCGTCGGCTGCGCGCTGGGCGAGCATCGTCGAGGAGGGCTCGACGGCGAGGACGAACGCGTCGCGCGGCTCGTAGTTGCCCGTGCCGGCCCCGACGTTGATCACGCGCCTGGCGCCGCCGAGTGCCTGGCTGATCGTGTGCGCCCACGCGGGCTCGGCTCGGCGCCGGCTCGCGTAGGTGCGCCCGATCGTGTCGTAGCGGTCGGCGCCCGGCGGCACGCGGGACTTGCTCGAGCCATTTAGCCCAGGCGGCGTCGCAGGTCCTCGAGCTCGTCGAGCAGGGCGTGGGGGAGCCGGTCCGCGAACGTCGCGAAGTGCTCCTCGATCGAGGGGATCTCTGCACGCCACGCGCCGGCGTCGACCGTCAAGAGACGGTCGATCACGTCGTCGCTCAGGTCGAGCCCGTCGGTGTCGAGCGCGGCGGCGGTGGGGACGAGCCCGATGGGCGTGTCGACGGCGTCACCGCGGCCCGAGACGCGCTCGAAGACCCACTCGAGCACCCGCGCGTTCTCGCCGTAGCCGGGCCACAGGAACTTGCCGTCGTCGCCCTTCAAGAACCAGTTGACGTAGAAGATCTTGGGGAGCTTGTCGACGTCGGCGCCCGACTGCATGTCGAGCCAGTGTGCGAAGTAGTCGGCCATGTTGTAGCCGCAGAACGGGAGCATCGCGAAGGGGTCGCGTCGCAGGTTGCCGACCGCGCCCGTCGCGGCCGCCGTCGTCTCCGAGGTCATGATCGAGCCGAGGAACACGCCGTGGCGCCAGCTGCGCGACTGGAACACGAGGGGGACGACCGACCCCCGGCGCCCGCCGAAGAGGATGGCCGAGATCGGCACGCCCGAGGGGTCCTCCCACTCCGGGGCGATCGCGGGGTCCTGTGCCGCGGGCGCGGTGAACCGCGAGTTCGGGTGCGCCGCTGTCGTCCCTTTGTCGGGCGACCAGGGCTCGCCCTTCCAGTCGGTCATGCCCTCGGGGGGCACGTCGGTCATGGACTCCCACCACACGTCGCGGTCCGCGGTGAGTGCGGTGTTGGTGAAGATCGTGTTCGCCCCGACGGAGAACATCGCGTTCGGGTTCGTCTTCATGTTGGTGCCGGGCGCCACGCCGAAGAAGCCCGCCTCGGGGTTGATCGCGCGGAGCCGGCCGTCCTCGCCGAACTTCATCCAGCAGATGTCGTCGCCGACGGTCTCGACCTTCCAGTCCTCGAGCGTGGGGACCAGCATCGCGAGGTTCGTCTTGCCGCACGCCGAGGGAAAGGCGCCCGTCACGTACTTGGTCTCGCCGTCTGGCGAGGTGAGCTTGAGGATCAGCATGTGCTCGGCGAGCCACCCCTCGTCGCGTGCCATGACCGAGGCGATCCTGAGCGCGAAGCACTTCTTGCCGAGCAGTGCGTTGCCCCCGTAGCCCGAGCCGAACGACACGATCTCGCGGGTCTCGGGGAAGTGCACGATGTACTTGTTGTCGGCATTGCACGGCCAGGCGACGTCGCGCTGTCCAGGCTCGAGCGGCATGCCGACCGAGTGCAGGCACGGGACGAACTCGCCCTCGTCGCCGAGGACCTCGAGTGCCCCGGTGCCCATCCTCGTCATGATCCGCATGGAGACCGTCACGTAGGCCGAGTCGGTGAGCTCGACGCCGATGTGCGCGATCGCACTGCCGAGGGGGCCCATCGAGAAGGGCACGACGTACATGGTGCGACCGCGCATGCACCCGTGGAACAGGCCCTTCAGCGTGGCCCGCATCTCGTCGGGGTCACGCCAGTTGTTGGTGGGACCTGCGTCCACCTCGCGCGCCGAGCAGATGAAAGTGCGATCCTCGACCCGGGCCACGTCGCCGGGGTCCGAGCGCGCCCAGTAGCTCGCGGGGCGCTTGGCCTCGGAGAGCTTGGTGAAGGTCCCCGCGTCGACGAGCTGCTGGCAGAGCGCGTCGTACTCCTCGGCGCTGCCGTCGCACCAGTAGACCCGGTCCGGGGTCGTGATCTCGGCGACCTCGTTGACCCATTCCACGAGCCGCTTGTTCGCTGTCGGTGGGTTCACCGCGTCCTCCTTGGCAGTCGCCCGACGAGCCTGCGCCGGGGTCATGGTAGGCAAGTGCCGTGCTCCCGCCGAACCCAACCGCCGCCCCCCGTGGGGGTGAGGCCTGGCGTGAGGATGTCGCCTTGGAGCGTATCGCGGACCTGCTCGGGGCGTCGCTTCCGGGGGCGGCGCCCCGCGGCTGGGGCGACGACGCCGCGGTGCTCGAGCGCCCCGCCGGACGGGTCCTGCTGTGCTGTGATGCCGGCGTCGAGGGCGTCCATCTCGACGCCACGCTGTTCCCGATCGCCGATCTCGGGTACCGAACGGCAGTGGCGGCACTGAGCGACATCGCGGCGATGGGCGGGCGCCCGATCGGCGCCGTCGTGTCGATCTGCGCGCCTGGCAACGTCGACGTCGTCGCCATCGAGCGCGGGGTGGCCGAGGCGTGTGCGACCGCTGGCTGCACCGTGGTCGGGGGCGACCTCTCCAAGGCCGCGGTCACGTCGGTCACGGTGTGCGCGCTCGCCGACGAGCCAGGCGGGGGCGCGGTCACCCGGCGCGGGGCGCGTCCCGGCGACGTCCTCTACGTGACGGGTCCGCTCGGGGGCGCGGCGATGGGGCTCCGACGACGACGCGCCGGCGCCGCGCTCGAGGACCCCGAGCTTCGCTGGTTCCGTAGGCCGACCGTGCCGGCCGTGGCGGGCATGGCCGCCGCTCGCTCCGGCGCGACCGCGATGCTCGACGTCTCCGACGGGCTCGCGCGCGACCTGCGCCGGATGGCGGCCGCGTCGGGTGTCGGGATCGACCTCGAGGAGGTGCCGCTGTGCGACGGTGCCACCCTCGAAGAGGGGCTGGGCGGGGGAGAGGACTACGAGCTTGTCGTCTCGCACCCAGGCGCCGCCGCCGTGGCCGCCGCGTTCGCGTCAGCGAACCTCGAGGCGCCACTTCGGATCGGCGTCGTCACCGGCGAGGTCGGCCAGGTCCGCTACGGCGGTGGGGCGGCACCCGATCTCGGGTGGCGCCACTGATCGGACTGGCTAGACCGTGCGGTACGTCGAGCGCGGGGGCTTGGTGACCCGGCCGGCGCGGATGCACGAGGTGCAGGCATTGACCCGCTTGGGGGTGCCGTCGACGAGCGCGCGCACGCGCTGGACGTTGGGGTTCCAGCGGCGCTTGGTGCGGCGGTGCGAGTGGCTGAGGCTCATGCCGAAGGACGGCTTCTTCCCGCACAGATCGCAGACCGATGCCATCGAAGCCTCCTCGGGGCGAAGACCACGCTCGGTCTTCGTGCAAACGGAGAGCAATTGTAGCATTGCGCGACATGGCGCAGCTCGCCTCTCTCTCGGCGGGCGACGTCCGCACGGTCGTCGGGCGCTTCGGCGACCTCTTGGACGACTATCGAGAGGTCATCAACCGCCTCAACGTCTACCCGGTCCCCGACGGCGACACCGGGACCAACATGTCCCTCACGGTCGCCTCGGTCGTCAAGGAGCTCGAGGGGGTGCCTGCGTCCTCCCCGATGGCCGACGTCTGCAGGGCCGTCTCGCACGGCTCGCTCATGGGGGCGCGCGGCAACTCGGGAGTGATCCTGTCCCAGCTGCTCCGCGGGATCGCCGAGACGCTCCGCGACCACGAAGAGGTGCTCCCCGCGACCCTCGCGGACGCGCTCGCGCACGCCGACCGCATGGCGCGCCAGGCCGTCGTCCGACCCGTCGAGGGCACGATCCTCACGATCTCTCGCGCCGCGGCCGACGGCGCGCACGACGCCGAGGACCTCACGGGCCTCGTGCGGGCCGCCCGCGCGAGCGCGCGCACCGCACTCGAGCACACGCCCGAGCAGCTGCCGGTGCTCGCCCAGGCGGGCGTGGTCGATGCCGGCGGCGCAGGGCTGTGCCTCTTGCTCGACGCGCTGTGCAACGTGGTCGCCGGCGACGCGCTGCCCGAGGCGCCGCCCCTCGAGCGCATCCCCGTGCACGCCCCCGAGCTGGTCGCGGTGCACGACGGAGGGCACGACGACTCGCTGCGCTACGAGGTCATGTACTTCCTCGAGACGAACGACAACGCGCTCTCGGCGTTCAAGGAGGTCTGGGCGGGGATCGGCGACTCGATCGTCGTCGTGGGCGGCGACGGGCTGTTCAACTGCCACATCCACACCGACGACGTGGGCGCGGCGATCGAGGCCGCGCTCGACGTCGGTCGGCCACGAGGGATCCGAGTCACGGACCTCGCCGAGCAGGTGATCGAGGAGCGCTGGGTCCGCGAGGGCGCGTTCGAGGGCGCGGGCGACGCTGTGGCAGGGACCGCGCCGGCGACCTCGATCGTCGCGGTCGTCCAAGGTGACGGGATCGGGCGGATCTTCCGGTCCCTCGGCGTGCGCCAGATCGTGTCCGGGGGCCAGTCGATGAACCCGTCCACCGAAGAGCTGCTCGCGGCCGTGGCCGCCACGGGCAGCGCCGAGGTGGTGCTGCTTCCCAACAACAAGAACATCGTGCCGGTGGCGAATCAGGTCGCCGCGGTGTCGACCATCCCGGTGCACGTCGTCGCGACGTCGAGCATCGTCGAGGGCTTCGCGGCGCTCTTGGCCTACGACCCGGACGCCTCGGGGGCGGCCAACGGCTCGGCGATGACGTCGTCCGCCGAGCACGTGCTCGCAGCCGAGGTCACCCAGGCTGTCCGCGACACGACGACCGATGCTGGCGTCGTGCGCGAGGGCGACTGGATCGGGCTCACCAACGAGGGCGTGAAGTCGATCGCCGAGTCCGTGGCCGTAGCCGCATGCGCGCTGCTCGAGGTCGTGGTCGACGACACCCACGAGCTCGTGACCGTGATCGAGGGCGACGGCGCGACGCCGGCCAACACGCGCCGGATCACCCAGTGGCTCGCCGAGGAGCGTCCTCGCGTCGCCGTCGAGGTCCACCACGGCGGCCAGCCGCTGTACCCGTACCTCTTCGGCATCGAGTGACCCAGCGGCGGCGGCTCTCCCAGCTCGACGCGATCCCCGTCGACCGCCTGGCGAGCGTCGGTCCACGTCGCGCGAGCTCGCTCGCGGCGGTCGGGATCACGACGGTGCTCGACTTGCTGTTCACCTTCCCCCACCGCTACATCGACCGCTCCCGGCAGGCAGACCTCTCCGACCTCGCCGTCGGGGACGAAGCGGTGGTCCTCGCCGAGGTCCGCTCGGTGCGCTCGCGGCGCACGCGCCAGGGCCGCTCGCTCGTCGAGGCGCTCGTCGAGGACCAGTCCAACGCGATGACCGTCACCTTCTTCAACCAGCCCTGGCGCGCCAAGCAGCTCCCTGCGGGCGTCCAGGCCCTCTTTTTCGGCAAGCTCGACGAGTTCCGCGGCGAGCGCCGCATGGTGAACCCGGTCGTCGACGTGATCGTGGGCATCGACGGCGACGAGCGCTCCGCGACGCGGACGATGCGCGTGATCCCCGTCTATCCCGCGTCGCCCAAGGCGGGCCTCACGAGCTGGGAGCTGTCCCGGGCGTGCGCCGAGGCGCTGCGGAGGGCCGGCGAGTTCGAGGACCCTATCCACGAGATGCTCGAGGGGCGCCTCGGCATGGTGGAGAGGACCGACGCGATGCGGGGGATCCACGCGCCGTCGTCGATGCACGAGCGGGACCGGGCAAGAGAGCGGCTCGTGTTCGACGAGCTGTTCCGGCTCCAGCTCGCGCTCGTCGCGCGCAAGGCCGCGCTCGCCGCCGACGCGAGGGGCATCGCGCACCCCGCGGACCCCGCCGACGCGCTCACCCCGCGCGGAGCGCTCCTGGGCGAGCGCGCCTCGCTCGTGGCCCGGTTCCTCGCGGGGCTCGACTACGAGCCGACGGGCGCGCAGCGCCGGGCGATCGCCGAGCTGCTCGCGGACCTCGGCGCCGAGCTGCCGATGCACCGCCTCCTCCAGGGCGACGTCGGGGCGGGCAAGACCGTCGTCGCGGTCGCCGCGCTCCTCGCGGCGGTCGACGGCCGTAGGCAGGGAGCGATCATGGTCCCGACCGAGGTGCTCGCCGAGCAGCACGCCTACGCGGTGCGGGCGTTGCTCGAGGACCTCGAGGTCACCGACCCGTCGCGACTCGGTGCGTCGAGGCCCGTGTCCGTGGCGCTGCTCACCTCGCGGGTGAAAGGAGCGGACCGCCGGCGCGCGATCGAGGGGCTCGCGCGGGGCACGACGGACCTCGTCGTCGGGACCCACGCGCTGCTGACCGAGGACGTCCGGTTCCATGACCTCGGCGCAGTGGTGGTCGACGAGCAGCACCGCTTCGGGGTCGAGCAGCGCGCGGCGCTGCGCGACAAGGGCGACGGCGGGTCAGGCGATCCCCATGACCCCGACGTGCTCGTGATGACCGCGACGCCGATCCCGCGGACCGCGGCGATGATCGTCTTCGGCGACCTCGACATGACGGTGCTCGACGAGCTGCCACGAGGCAGGGTCGCGGTGGTCACCCGTTGGGCTCGCGGCGAGCTCGGCGAAGAAGAGGCCCTGGGCCGCGTCCGCTCCGAGGTGGCCGAGGGACGACGGGCCTTCGTCGTGTGCCCGCTCGTCGAGGGCTCGGACCGCGTCGAGGCGGCCTCGGCGGTCAGCGAGTTCGAGCGGCTCCGCGACGGGCCGCTCGCGGGGCTCCGCTTGGGGCTGCTCCACGGCCAATTGCGCTCCGCGGACAAGGAGTCCGTGATGGACCGCTTCCGCTCGGGCGCGCTCGACGTGCTGGTCGCCACGACGGTGATCGAGGTCGGCGTCGACGTGCCCGACGCGACGGTCATGGTCATCGAGGACGCGCACCGCTTTGGCATCGCCCAGCTGCACCAGCTGCGCGGTCGTGTGGGTCGCAGCTCGCTCGAGTCCTGGTGCTACCTGCTCGGGGAGCCGACGACGCCCGAGGGGATCAGGCGGCTCGAGGCAATCGCGTCGAGCACCGACGGGTTCGTGCTCGCCGAGCTCGACTTGGAGCTGCGAGGCGAGGGCACGATCCTCGGCGCGCGCCAGAAGGGCCGCAGCGACCTGCGGCTCGCGCGGCTCTCGAGGGACCGCGACACCTTGGCGACGGCGAGGCGCTTCGCCGAGGGGCTCTTGGACGAGGACCCCGGCCTCGAGGGCCACGAGGCGCTCAGAGACGAGCTGTCGGTGTTCTTCGACGAAGACGACGCGGCCTGGCTGTTCAAGAGCTGACTGCGGGCTCACTACGCTGCTCGGGTGCGCGTCGTTGCCGGCGAGGCGCGTGGTCGGCGGCTCAAGGCAAAGCTCCCCGCGCACGTCCGCCCGACCACCGACCTCGTCCGTGAGGCCGTGTTCGCGGTGCTCCACTCGAGGGTCGACCTCGCTGGGGCGGTCGTCTGGGACCTGTATTGCGGCAGCGGCGCGATGGGGATCGAGGCGCTCAGCCGGGGGGCGCGCGCCTGCACCTTCGTGGACGACGACGCGGCGTGCATCGCCGCGGCGAGGCAGAACCTCGCCGACGTCGGCCTGGCCGAGCGTGCGGCCACGTTCGTCCGTGCGCGCCTGCCGCACGGGCGTCCCCGCGGCCGCGTCGACGTGGTGCTGTGCGACCCGCCCTACGGCGAGCTCGAGCTCGACGGGCTGCTCGACGGCCTCGACGCCTCGCTCGTCGTCGTCGAGTCGGACCGCGAGCTCGTGGTGCCGGCGGCATGGGAAGCAGCCCTTGAGCGCCGGTACGGCGGTACGCTCGTGACGATGCTGCAGCACGACGATGGCACGGCGACGTCGTGACCATCGCACTCATCCCGGGGTCCTTTGACCCGTTCCACAACGGACACCTCGAGGTCGTCGAGCGCGCGGCCAACGTCTTCGACGAGATCGTCGTCGCCGCCCTTCGCAACCCCCAGAAGTCCGACGCGTGCTTCAGCCTCGAAGAGCGGCGCGAGATGATACAGGAGAGCCTCGCGCACCTCGACCGGGTGCGCATCGTGTCGGTCTCCACCCTGCTCGTGAACGTGGCGGCCGACGTCGGGGCAACCGCGATCGTGAAGGGACTCCGAGCCGTCTCGGACTTCGAGAGCGAGTTGCAGATGGCCCAGATGAACCGGTCGCTGTCGGGGGTCGAGACCGTCTTCATCCCGACCAGCTCGACGCACTCGTTCATCGCGTCGCGGCTGCTGCGCGAGGTCGCCCGCTACGGCGGCGACGTGAGCCACTTCGTCCCCGCGCCCGTCGAGAAGCGGCTCAAAGAGAAGTTCGCGGGCCAGCAGTGACCTCGCTCGGCGACGAGGGCGGCCGCCCCGAGGACGACGACGAGCCGCGCGACGCCGCGTCGCTCATCGGCCAGGCGATCGACGTCATCGCCTCGGCCAAGACGATGCCGCTGTCGTCGTCGGTGCTCATCTCGAGGGACGAGGTCCTTGCGCTGCTCGACGCGGCGGTCGAGACCCTCCCCGAGGAGCTGAAGCGCGCACGATGGATCCTGGCGGATCTTGACGCCATGACCGAGCAGCGGCGCCGGGAGGCCGACGCCCTCCTCGACGAGGTCCGAGCCGAGGCCGCGCGGCTCGTCTCTCGCACCGAGATCTCCCGGCAGGCCAAGACCCATGCCGAGCGGGTGGTGGCCGAGGCCGAGGAGCGGGGCCGCGCGATCCTGCACGAGGCCGAGGACTTCTGCGACCAGCGGCTCGCACAGATGGAGATCGTGCTCGACCGGTTGGCCAAGACCGTCCAGTCCGGGCGCGCCCGCCTCCGACCGCGTATCGAGCCGGCCACGACCGACCAGGAAGGCGACGGCGAGGACGAAGGCGCCTTCTTCGACCAGGACCTCGCCTAGCCCCGCCATGAACCTCTTCGTCGTCCCCGTCGCCTCGCTGCTGCGCTCACCAGGCAACTCGACCGCGGTGCGCGTCGACACGGTCTTCGACCCGACCGGCGCCTACGCGGCGTCGGCACCCGGTGCCGCCGAGGTCGTCCCCCTCGCCGATGTTGAGGTCGACGTGGACCTCACGTCGTACCTCGGGGGCATCGACGCCCACGGCACCCTGCGGGTCCCGTGGCGCGCGGCGTGCCGGCGCTGCGCCGGCGACGTGGCGGGGACCCTTGCGATCAAGGTCCACGAGCAGTTCCGTCCCGGGGCGGGGCCCGACGACGAGGACGCCTACCCCCTCGTGAACGGGGAGGTCGACCTCACGGACCTCGTCCGCGACGCCGTCGTCCTCGAGCTGCCCCTCGCGCCCCTGTGCGCCGTGGACTGCGCCGGGCTGTGCGCGACCTGCGGGGCGGACCGCAACCTGACGGCGTGTGACTGCCAGCCCGAGACCGATCCTCGCTGGGCTACACTCGACGCGCTCCGCGTGCCTGACCAGGCCTAGCGGCGCCAGATCCCCTGCGTCGAGCACCTACGAGGAACCATGGCCGTCCCAAAGCGAAAGACGTCGAAGGCGAAGTCGCGGAGCCGCCGTGCCTCGAACTGGACGCTGGAGGTCCCGGCGCGCAGCACCTGCCCGCACTGCGCGCGGGCCAAGCAGCCCCACATCGTCTGCCCGAACTGCGGGTGGTACAAGGGTCGCCTCGCCGTCGAGGTCGACTGAGTTGACCGACGGGCAGATGCTGCCCGTCGCACTCGACGCGATGGGCGGGGATCGGGCCCCCGCCGCAATCGTCGCGGGGGCACGCGACGCGGTCGACGAGTACGGCATCGAGGTGGTCCTGGTCGGTCCCCCCGAGCTCGTCGGCGACACGATGGGCCTCGAGCTCGTCGCGTGCACCGAGGTGATCACGATGGACGACGACCCCGCCCAGAGCGTGCGTCGCAAGAAGGACTCCTCGCTCGTCCGCTGCGCCGAGCTCGTCCGGGACCGCAAGGCCTGCGCCGCGGTCTCGGCGGGCAACACGGGCGCGGCGATGGCGGCCGCGCTGCTTCGGATGGGCAGGCTGAAGGGCGTCTCGCGGCCGTGCATCGCGACGCCGCTCCCGCGTCCGGGGTCGACGCCGGTCTTGCTGTGCGACGCGGGCGCGAACGCCGAGTGCACCACGGACATGCTGGTCCAGTTCGCCCAGATGGCGAGCGCGCACGCAACCTCGCGGTTCGGCGTCGGGCACCCCCTCATAGGGCTGCTGTCGATCGGCGAGGAGAAGTCCAAGGGCACGCCGCTCGTGAAGGAGACCCACGAGCGGCTCGCGGACGCCTCGAGCGGCGTCGCGTTCTTCGGCAACGTCGAGGGCCGCGACCTCATCGGCGCGCCGGTGGACGTGATCGTCACCGACGGCTTCACCGGCAACGTGGCGCTGAAGACGCTCGAGGGCGCGCTCAGGTTCATGTTCTCGACGATCACCTCGGTGATCGGGACGAACGACGAGACGCGGGCCGCGGGCGCCGTGCTGCTGGCGCACCTCGGGCCGATCGCTGCCGAGCTCGACCCGGACTCCCATGGCGGGGCGATCCTCCTCGGTGTCGACGGGGTGTGCGTGATCTCGCACGGCTCGTCGTCCCAGCGGGCGATCAAGAACGCGGTCCACGTCGCCCATGACCTCGCTGCGTCGGGCACGGTCGCCGCCCTCCAGGCCGCGATCACTGCCTCGTGAGTCCCGTCACCGCCTCGGGCTGCTCTGTAGGCTCGTCGGCACACCCAAGGAGGCGAGTTGCCCGCCGAGACCCACAACACGACAGCCGTCCCGGATCGTGCCGCCATCTTCGAGCTGATCCGCGACCAGCTCGCAGAGATCCTCGAGATCGACCCGTCGAAGGTGACCGAGGACGCGAGCTTCTCGGACGACCTGGACGCGGACTCGCTCGCGCTGATCGAGCTCGTCGAGGCGCTCGAAGAAGAGCTGAGCGAGCGCACCGTCGGCTTTCGGATCGACGACGAGGACCTCGAGGACATGAAGACGGTTCGCGACGCGGTCGACTACGTCGAGGTGCGGCTGAAGGCGAGCTGACCTGCTCGTGGGAGTGCCAGCAGCGACGCCTGAGGACCTGGCCGCCGCGCTCGGCCTCAAGCCCGACGACGGGACCCTCGAGATCGCGCTCACGCACTCGAGCTATGCCGCAGAGCACCACGTCCGCTCGAACGAGCGGCTCGAGTTCCTTGGAGACGCCGTGGTCGGGCTGATCATCGCGGAGCGCAGCTACCGCGAGCTCGACATGCCCGAGGGTGGCCTCGCCCAGGTCCGCCAGGCGACCGTCTCGTCGACCGCGCTCGCCTCGGCGTCGAGGGACCTCGGCATCGACGCCGCCCTGCGGCTCGGCCGCGGCGAGGAGGCCTCGGGCGGGCGCACGAAGGACTCGGTGCTCGCCGACGCCTACGAGGCGGTGGTCGCAGCCGTGTACCTCGACGGCGGGCTCGACGCCGCGCGGCGCGTGGTCCTGTCCTCGCTCGACGAGCGATTCACGTCCGAGGCCGCCCACCCGGGCGCCTCGGACGTGAAGAGCCGGCTCCAGGAGTGGTCAGAGGCGACCGGGCTCGGCACCCCGGTCTACGAGGTGCAGTCGAGCGGCCCCTCCCACGAGCAGCGCTTCATCGCCACGGTGACCTTCGTCCACGGCGTCGCGGGCACCGGCGAAGGCAGCTCCAAGAAGGCCGCAGAACTCGAGGCCGCACGTGCGGCATGGGAGGACAGGGATGCCTGAGCTTCCTGAAGTAGAGACCATCCGCGCCGCGCTCTCGCGCGAGCTCACGGGCAAGAAGGTGAAGTCGGTCACCGTCACCAACGGCAAGCTCACCAAGCGGCACAAGTCGGTGAAGGAGTTCCGTGCCCTGCTCGAGGGCCACACCGTCAAGTCACTCGGGCGACTGGGCAAGAACCTCATCTTCGCGCTCGACTCGGGGAACCACCTCGTCATCCACCTCGGGATGTCGGGCCAGCTGCTTCGTGCGCGCAGCGCGAAGGATCCCAAGCCCAAGCACACCCACGTCGTGATCACCTTCTCGCCGGGCGGGGAGCTGCGCTACGTGGACCCGAGGATGTTCGGCGAGCTCTACGTCTCGGTGGCACCCCCGGAGGGGACCAAGATCGAGGTCTCGCCCTACGCCAAGCTCGCCGTCGGCGGCGACGGTGTCGCGCTTCGCTCCAAGATCCCCGAGCTCGCGGACCTCGGCATCGACCCGGTCGAGGACGTCGTCGGCTGGGACCGCCTGGCGGCCATCCTGCGCGACCGCACGACGCCGCTCAAGGCGATCCTCACCGACCAGCACGTGATCTGCGGCATCGGCAACATCTACGCCGACGAGATCCTCTACACCGCGGGACTGCGCTTCGACCGGCCCTCGGGGTCGCTGTCCACGATCGAGGTGCGACGGCTGCACCGCTCGATCGGCGAGGTCCTCGCCGACGCGATCAAGCACGGCGGCAGCACACTGTCCGACGAGCAGTTCGTGGATCCCGACGGCAAGCCCGGCAACTACCAGAACTTCCACCACGTCTACGGGCGCGAGGGCGAGGCCTGCCCGCGGTGCCGCAGCCTGGTCAAGAAGCTGACGGTGCGCGGGCGCGCGACCTACTTCTGCGAGAACTGCCAGGCATGACGTGGGCCGCCGTCGCGGCCCACGTCATGCCGAGGGCGGCTCAGCTGGCGCCGGCGGGGTGGACCACAGCTGTCGAAGGGACGCAGAACTCCTCGTTGTCGACGAGCGGGAAGACGCGGGCCTCGCCGAACTGGTTCTGGTCGAAGACGAGCTTCCAGATCGGCGTGGGCTGGGTCGGGAAGCACACCAGGCTCAGGTCGTTCGGTCCCTGCGGCGCGAAGACCGCGCCGGCGACGATCTTTGTCGTCGGCACGCACAGCTGGTTCGCCGTGCCGAGCTTGAGCGTCGTGTACTTCGGCGCGGAGAACTCGTCCTCGGCCTTCGGTCCGGCGGGCCGGAAGCCGTACGACGAGGCGACCGCCTTCAAGGGGTAGCAGGTGAAGTGGTCGAGCCCTGGCGGCGCCGGGGTCGGCATGTGCGGCGGAGCGATATTGGACTTCCACGACGGCAGACAGAAGTGCGTCGGTGAGCCCGTGGTCATCACTGCCTTGCCGAACTGGTTGGCAAGGGTGACCGCGACCGGCGCGGCCTGGAACTTGATGGTGAAGCACAAGAGGTGTGCGAGCGGGTTCTTCGCCGTGAAGAGGCGACCTGAGCGCAGCAACTTGTTGGCCGGGTTGCAGTGCGCGGAAGCTGCTCCGAAGACCGGAGCGAACGCGTTCGGCTGAATCTCATTCTTGAGCAGCACGTTGGGCGGCGCTTTGATGCCCGTCTCCCTCGCTTGGTAGCAGAGGAAGTGATCAAGCGTCGGCACCGAGGTGCCGGCGCCCGCCGGACGCGACACGGTGAGCAGCAGACCGGTTGCGACGAGTCCGAAGATCGCCAGCGCGAGTCCGAGCGCACGGGTCGCGCGAGCCAGGGAAATGGTCATGGCAAACCCCCTTCATCCGCGGCGGGCATTGGGTACCCGTCGCGACTTGCCAACGGGAAACCTATGGTTGCGCGCCCGGGCCGTCAACCGAATTCGCTTCACGATTTCTGGAATCTGTGCGACCACTCCGTGACGACGGGGAGCTCCGTCCGCCGAGAGGCGCTCGCCGCTGGCAGGCATGCAGGTGGTGTGCGTGCGTGCGTGAGCGGGTGGCGCGGCAGGGGTCCCCCTCACCGGCGACCCCCGCCGCGCCACCCGAGGTCAGCTCAGGTCTTCCTCGTGGTGACCTTCACGACCGTCGGCAGGCACAGACGCTCGTACGCCTTGGTCAGGAAGACCCGGCCCGTGCCGAACTGGTTCAGGTCATAGACCTGTGGCTTGATCGGCGTCGTGAACTCCGGGAAGCACATGAGCGACTTGTCCGTCGCCGCCTGGATCTTGTACACCACGCCCTTCACGACCTTGACCGTCGGCACGCACAGCAGGTTGGCGACGCCGATCTTGACCGCGACGTACTTCGGGAAGGAGAACTGGTCTTCGACCTTCACGAATGCTGGCGTGTGGAACGCATACGCGCCGGGCAGCACGGTCAACGGGTAGCAGGTGAAGTGGTCAAGCCCCGCCGGCTCCTTGGTCGATTCCTTGGGCGGCCCCGTGAGGCTCTTCCACGTGGGAAGGCACAGCCTCGTCGGCGGGCTCGCGGTCATGTCGCCCTGGCCGAACTGGTTCGTGAGCGACACCGCGGTCTGCGGGAAGTTGGGGTACGCGATCGCCCAGCACAGCAGGTGCGCCTTGGGGTGGCGTGCCAAAAACACGCCTCTCGGCACCGACTTGTTCGCCGGGTTGCAGTGAAACGCGACGGCACCAAAGGTGGGCGTGAAGAGCGTGGGCTGCAGCTGGTTGGCGAGCTGGACGCCCTTCGGCACGGTGAAGCCCTTGCCCACCGCCTTGTAGCAGAGGAAGTGGTCGAGCGTCGGCGTCGACTTGGGCGAGGCCGAGCTCGGTTGCGACATGGCCAGGCTGGCCACGACGAGCCCGAAGGACGCGGCACCAAGCCCGATTGCCCGCGCCGAGCGCGAGATGGTGTGGACCATGGCATACCCCCCTTTTTCCGCGGCGGGACACGGTTCCCGCCGAATCTGCCAAGCCGAAACCTATGGTTACCCCGCGTGGATGTCAACGAAATTCGCTTCCAACTTGGTCGCGCTGCCTGCTGGCAGCGCGCTCCTGCGGGCCAGCCGAGCGGCCCCATGCGTCGACGGGCCCCGCGGGAGCGCTCGGTCGACGCGCCCGGCCGAACCGAGCCGCGAGCGTGCGTCGACGCAGGCCTCATGCGTCCGAGATACTGCGCGCACCGCGGCCACCGACACGACGTGCGACGGCGGCGACCCGAGGGTGCCCACGCATCGCGCACCACAGATCGTGTCGCGGAGTAGATCGCGACGCGTGCCGAGACCACGGATTGGCGTTCGTCGGGCGGTAGGTTTCCTTCGATGTTCCTGAAGCGCCTCAGCATCAAGGGCTTCAAGTCATTCGCTGACCCGACCACCCTCGAGTTTGAGCCAGGCGTCACCGTGGTCGTGGGTCCGAACGGATCGGGCAAGTCGAATGTCGTGGACGCGGCCACGTGGGTGCTTGGGGCACAGGGTCCACGTGCGCTGCGAAGCCAGAAGATGGAGGACGTCATCTTCGCGGGCACGGCGACTCGAGCCGCGCTCGGCCGAGCCGAGGTGAGTCTCACCATCGACAACGCGTCGGGGCGTCTCCCCGTCGACCTCGCCGAGGTCACGATCACGAGGACGCTGTTTCGCAACGGGGAGTCCGAGTACGCGATCAACGGCGCGCCTTGCCGGCTGCTCGACATCCAAGAGCTGCTGAGCGACTCGGGGGTCGGCCGCCAGCAGCACATGATCATCGGCCAGGGCCAGCTCGACCAGGTGCTGAACGCACGCCCTGAGGAGCGCCGCAGTATCATCGAGGAGGCCGCGGGCGTGCTCAAGCACCGCCGCCGCAAGGAGCGCGCCGAGCGACGCCTCGCGACCACCCAGGAGAACCTTGAGCGACTCGGCGACCTCGTGCGCGAGGTGCGCCGCCAGATGCGCCCGCTCGAGCGTCAGGCAGCCTCGGCGCGCTCGCACGCCGAGCTCGCCGCCGAGCTCGCCACGGTGCGCCGCTACCTCTATGGCCACGAGCACGCGGCGCTCACCGAGCGCGAGCGCGAGCTCACCGCGGCGCTGCGTGCCGTCGAGTCCGACGTCCGCGAGCTGCGCCTGCGGACCCGCACGCTCGACGCGCAGGCGTCGGCTGCCACTGCCGAGCTGTCGAGTCGCCGCGCCGAGGAGCTCGCCGCGGCGATGGGCGAGCTTCGCGTCCTGCAGGGCAGGGTCTCGGGCATGGGCCGTGTGCTGTCGGAACGGCGCCACTCCGTCGAAGCGGCCCTCGACGCCTCCGCGGACGAGAACGTGGTGGCGTCGCTCGAGTCGGATGCTGCGAAGCTCGCCGCCGAGCTCGACGAGGTGTCGATGCGCCGCAAGGGTCTGGATGTCGAGCGCGCCGAGCTGACCGAGGCGGAGTCGTCGCTGCGCGCCGACCTGCGCGAGTTCGAGGCCACGTGGGGCGCAGAGGGCGACGCCGACTCGCCCGTCGTCTACGAGCGCGCGCTCGAGCGTCGCGCGCTCCTCGAACGAGCGCTTGCCGCGCACGAGCCGAGGTCGGGCAACCTGACCGAGCGCCGCGACCGCACCGCGAGACGCCATGACGAGCTCGTCATCACCGCAGGCGTCGCGGCGTCGGCGTTGAACGACGCGGAGCGCGAGTGCGATCGAAGCGAGAACTTCGTGCGTGCCGCGGGCGAGGCGATCGAGTCGCGCCGTCGCGACGCACAGACATCCGAGCTGTCCTTCCGCGAGCGCCAGGACGTCGCTTCGAGGAGCCGGGCACGCGCCGAGGCGCTCGACCGGGCGCTGTCGGAGATCACCGGGGCCATCGGCCGCGATGCGCTTGGCGACCTCGATGGCGTGCTGGGCGCGCTCGTCGACCTCGTCGACGTCGAGCCGGGATTCGAGCGGGCCGTCGAGGCCGCGATCGGCGCATCGCTCGCGGCGGTCGTCGTCGACACGGGACCGACCGCCCGGCGCGTGCTCGAGCGACTCCGCTCTGAGGGCGCGGCGGGCCTTGTTCTGCCTGCCCTTCGTGCGAGCGAGCCCGACGTGGCCCCGAGCAACGGCGCCGTCGCGATCCGCACGGTCGTGCGGCCCCGACAGGGCGTCGCGAGCGACGTCGCGATCGCGCTCGACCGACTGCTCGCACGCTGCGTCTGCGTCGACGACCTCGACACCGCGATCGACCTCGCCGTCGAGCGACCCGAGCTCGTCGTCGTGACCGCCGCGGGCGACCGGCTGGCGGCCAGCGGCTGGCGAGCGGCGGCCGGCAGCGCCGTCGTCACACGCGCCGCCGTGGAGGAGGCGTTCGGCCGTGCGGTCGAGGACGCCGAGCGGGCCGGTGCCGCAGAGGTCGAGATGCTCGCGACCCGCGAGGAGCTCGACGCTGCACGCGCCGACCTCGCGGCAACGACCTCGGCGTGCGACGGCGCCCGCGCCGACGTGGCCTCGGCTGCACGAGAGCTCGCCCACGTCGAAGAAGACCAGTTGCGGTGCCGTGCGGAGCTCGAGGAGGTCACGGGCCAGCTCGATGCCGCCATGGTGGCAGCGCGGAGCGACGAGGTGGATCTCACAGCGACGATCGAGGCGCTGCCGGCGCTCCAGGACGCGGCTGCACGTGCATCAGAGCGAGCGGGATGGGCGAGCCAGGCAAGCGAGACGATCGAGGCCAAGCAGGCTCGCGTCGCGGGCCTCACCAATGCCTTGGCGCTCGCGGAGGCGTCGCTGGACGAGCGCGCCAACGTGCTCGACGTCAAGCTCGAGGAGGTCGAGCGCCGACTGACCGGTCATGCCGCCGAGCGGGAGGAGGCCAGCCTCAGGCGCCGTCGCCTCGAGTCCGATCTCACCGCGCTCGACGCCCTGGCTGGCGTCGTCGATGCCGTCTCGGTGCGCGTCGACGCGGCGCACGAGACCGTGTCGGACGACTACCGGCTCCAGCTTGAGGCCGCTCGTGCAGGCGGGGAGCGCCTCGAGTCGCTCCGTCGCGAGCGCGCCGACGCTGAGGCGACGCTCGCGGAGTCCAACGAGCGTGAGCGCGAGCTCGAGGTCGAAGCGACGGGCATCGCCGCCCGCCTTGAGGCGCTCGTCGAGACGGTTCGTCGGGAGTTGGGCGTCGACGTCGGCGCGATCATCGGGGCGGAGCGCCCAGAGCTCGACGAGTCATCCTCGCCCGGCCAGCGCGCCGCCGAGCTCGCCCTGCGCCTTGGGGACCTCGGGCCCATCAACCCCCTCGCGCTCGAGGAGCTCTCCGCGCTCGAGGAGCGCCACCGCGACCTCGACACCCAGGTCGCCGACGTGCGAAATGCACGACGCGAGCTCCAAGAAGTGGTTCGCACGCTCGACGAGGAGATCATGTCGACGTTCGCGAGCGCCGCCGCGGACGTCAACGAGCATTTCAGCGACCTCGTGGGCACGCTGTTCCCGGGGGGCCAGGGGCGCCTCACGCTGACGGATCCCGACGACCTGTTGCACACCGGCGTCGAGATCGAGGTGCGGCCGGCGGGTCGCAACGTCCGACGCGTCTCCTTGCTGTCCGGTGGCGAGCGCTCCCTTGCCGCGCTCGCGTTCCTCTTCGCCGTGTTTCGCTCGAGGCCGTCGCCGTTCTACCTCATGGACGAGGTGGAGGCCGCGCTCGACGACGTCAATCTCCACCGCTTCTTGGGGCTCATCGACGAGTTCCGCGATGAGGCGCAGCTCGTGATCGTCTCGCACCAGAAGCGCACCATGGAGGCAGCCGACGCCCTCTATGGCGTGACGATGGCGCCCGGAGGGTCGTCTCAGGTGGTGAGCCAGAAGGTCGAGCGGACGACGGTGCCCGCGTGAGCGCCGTCGTGCTGTGGCTGCTCATCGCGGTCGGGGTTGTTGTCGTCGCGGGCGTGGCCACGATGCTCGCGCGATCCGCGCGCGCCCGGTCGCTCGAGGCGAGGCGGCAACCGCCGCTCGAGTCGAGCATGCCCGCACCGCTCGTCGCACCGCCCCTCGAAGTCGAGGCCGCAGCGGTCGCCGTCGAGGTGGCCGCCGTGCCGACGCTCTCGACGCAGCTCACCGCCGCGCGGTCACTGTTCGACCGCGTGCGCGCGCTGCGAGGACGCAGCTCGCTGAGCGCCGCGGAGCGCGACGAGATCGAAGAGGCACTCCTGCGAGCCGACGTCGGGACCTCTATAGCGACGGCGCTCCTCGAGGCGGTCTCCGCCGCTGCGGCGACCAAGACGATGGGGCCCGACGGTGTCCCCGGCGCGCTGCGCCGCGAGCTCCTCGAGCTGCTCGGACCGCCGCCGGCACCGCTTGCGACAAAGGTGGACGCCGACCGCGTCGCGGTGTGGCTGTTCGTCGGCGTGAACGGCGTCGGCAAGACAACCACCATCGGCAAGCTCGCCGCAGCCGAGACCGCCAAGGGCAACGAGGTCCTGCTCGCCGCGGCTGACACCTTTCGCGCCGCAGCTGCAGACCAGCTCGAGGCATGGGCGACGCGCGTCGACTGCGACCTCGTGCGCGCCGACGAGGGCGCGGACCCCGGCGCGGTCGTCCACGACGCGCTGCATCGAGCCGCGTCACGCGGCATCCCGCTCGTGCTTGCCGACACCGCCGGACGGCTCCACAACAAGGCGAACCTGATCGAAGAGCTGAAGAAGATCCGCCGTGTCGCGGACCGCGCCCCGGGCCAGGTGACCGAGGTGCTCTTGGTGCTCGACGCGACGACCGGGCAGAACGCGATCAGCCAGGCGCGGGAGTTCTCCGACGCAGTCGGCGTCACGGGCATCGTGCTCGCCAAGCTCGACGGCACCGCTCGCGGCGGTGTCGTGCTCGCGGTCCAGCGAGAGCTCGGCCTGCCGGTCCGGCTCGTGGGGGTGGGGGAACGCGCCGAGGACCTCGTCGCCTTCGACCCCGAGGATTTCGTGGAGGCCCTCCTCGGCGACTGACTCCCGCGGCGTTCGCGTAGCCTCCGAGCGCGATGTTCGACGCGCTCGCCCAGCGGCTGGACCGGATCACCTCCTCGCTCAGGAGCCGCGGCAGGATCTCCGCGGTGGACCTCGACGAGGCGCTCGGCGAGATCCGCGCGGCGCTGATCGACGCCGACGTGGAGCTGTCCGTCGTCCGATCGTTCCTCGACGGCGTGCGGGAGCGCTGCCAGCTCGAGTCGCTCTCCATGAGCCTTTCGCCCGGCCAGCAGGTCGTGAAGGCGGTCAACGACGAGCTCGTCAGGGTGCTGGGTGGCGAGACGCTCGCGATCACCTACGCCTCGCGGCCGCCGACCGTGGTGCTCCTGGCCGGGCTCCAGGGCGCCGGCAAGACGACCGCGGCGGCGAAGCTCGCGACGTGGTTCAAGTCCCAGGGCCGCTCCCCGCTGCTCGTCGCGGCCGACCTGCAGCGCCCTGCAGCCGTCGAGCAGCTCCGGGTCCTTGGCGGCCAGGCGGGCGTGCCGGTCTTCACCAAGGCGACCGACCCCATCGACGTCGCCGTCAGCGGCGTCGCCGAGGCCGAGCGGGTCGGGCGCGACGTCTGCATCATCGACACGGCCGGACGGCTGTCGATCGACGACGCGCTCATGGACGAGGTGCGTACGATCTCGTCGCGCACCTCGCCGCACTACACGTTCCTCGTCATCGACGCGATGACGGGCCAGGACGCCGTCGGCACCGCCAAGCGCTTCGATGAGGCGCTCGCCCTTGACGGGGTGATCGTCACCAAGCTCGACGGTGACGCGCGCGGCGGCGTCGCCCTCTCGGTGCGCACCGTGGTCGGCAAGCCCATCGTGTTCGCCTCGGTGGGCGAGCGCCTCGCCGATCTCGACCTCTTCTACCCCGACCGCATGGCGAGCCGCATCCTCGGCATGGGCGACGTGCTCACCTTGATCGAGCAGGCCGAGCGCACGATGGACGCCGACGTCGTCCAGCACTCTGCCGAGCGAATGCTCGGCGGGTCCTTCACGCTCGACGACTTCTTGGCCCAGCTCACCCAGGTGCGAAAGATGGGGTCGCTCGGCGGGCTCATGCGCCTCATGCCGGGGATGACCAAGGAGCTCCGCGAGGCCGCCGACCAGCTCGACGACAAGGAGGTCGACCGCGTCGAGGCAATCGTGCGTTCCATGACGTCACGCGAGCGGGCCGAGCCCGCCGTCATCGATGGCTCTCGACGACAGCGAATCGCGAGCGGGTCGGGCACGACGGTCGGTCAGGTCAACCAGCTCCTCCGGCAGTTCAAGGAGATGCAGAAGATGATGAAGGGCGTCGCGAGCGGCGCGATGCCGCCGCAGGCGGGCGGCATGTCCGCGAAGCTCGCGCGAGCCGCGGCGCGCCGACTCCCCGCGGGCGAGGTGCCGCCGCAGCTCGCGAGCTTGGCGGGACCCCAGGGCGCAACGCCCGCGGGGCTCGGCTCGATCACATCGGGACGCGCATCGCCGCCACGCGGCGGGTCGAAGAAGAAGAAGGGCGGGAGGGTCACCCCTCCCAAGCACCGCTAGACTTTCGCGGTCCCGCGCCGACGCGGGGGCGCCGAGCACGCAGCTTGCGCGCCGATCGGAGGATTCGTGGCAGTCAAGCTCCGCCTCGTGCGGATGGGCAAGAAGAAGCAGCCGACCTACCGCCTGGTCGCTGCGGACAGCAGGAGCCCGAGGGACGGACGGTTCCTCGAGGTCCTCGGCACCTACGAGCCCCGAGGGGCGTCTCGGGCCGCGCCGGAGCGGGTCCTCAAGGTCAACAACGACCGCGCCCTTGCCTGGCTGCGAAACGGCGCACAGCCAACCGAGCGTGTCGAGAAGCTGCTCAAGGCCTCCGGTGCGTGGGCGGAGTTCGAGGGAGGCGCGTCCACGTGACGGATGCCGACTCCGAGTACGTCGAAGGCGACATCAATCAGCTCGACGGGCCCGATGACTACGACGACGGCGACGAGGGGAACCTCGACGACGAGGGCAACGACGGCGACGAGGGCAATGACGCGCACGACCAGGGCGCCGAGGCCGCGATCTCGACTGCGGTGCTCCAGCACATCGCGACCTCGCTCGCCGAGGATCCCAGTGCGGTCTCCGTGACGACCGATGCGAGAGGCCAGCGCGTGACGCTGAGCCTCAACGTCGCCCAGCAGGACATGGGCAGGGTGATCGGACGTCGTGGCAGGACCGCCCAGGCGATCCGTGCGCTCGTCGCCGCAGCAGGCGCCCGAGAGGGGCTGACCACCTCCGTCGACATCGTCGACTGAGATGACCGCCGCACGGCGGTCGGTGCTGGTGGTCGGCGTGATCGGGCGAGCTCACGGGCTCGCTGGCGCGGTCGTCGTGCGCCTCGTGACCGACCAGCTCGAGCGTCTCGCCCCGAACAGCACGTTCGAGACCGATCGGGGCGAGATGACCGTCGTGGCCGCACGACCGCTCAACGGGAACCACGTCGTGAGCTTCCGCGGCATCGAGACACGTGAGGACGCCGAGTCGTATCGCGGCATCGAGCTTCGCGCGGCGCCGCTCGAGCGCGACGACGTGCTGTGGGTCGACGAGCTCATCGGCGCCGAGGTGCGCACGAGCGACGGCACGACCGTCGGGAACATCGAGGCGATCGAGGCCAATCCCGCGAGTGACCTGCTGGTGCTCGACACGGGCGCGCTCATCCCGTCACGGTTCGTCGTCGGGTCCCTGGCCGACGGGGTCGTGACCGTCGAGGTGCCCGAGGGGCTGCTCTAGTGCGAATTGACGTCTTCACCATCTTCCCGGACCTCATCGAGGGCTACGCGAGCGCCTCGGTCCTCGGTCGGGCGAGGTCCGCGGGCGTCGTCGACCTGCGGGTTCGCGACCTCCGCGAGCACACGACGGACGCGCGTCGCTCGGTCGACGACACGCCGTTCGGCGGCGGTGCGGGCATGGTGCTCGCGCCCGGGCCGATCTTCTCGGCCGTCGAGGCAGCGGAGGCCGACGGCGCGCGCCGGCCCCTGTTCGCGCTCACCCCGGGCGGACGCCGCTTCGACCAGCGCGTGGCCCACGAGCTCGTGGTGAGCGAGGGCTTCTCCCTTTTGTGCGGGCGCTACGAGGGGATCGACCAACGCGTCCTCGACCACTGCTGTGACGGGGAGCTGAGCATCGGCGACGTCGTGCTCGCCGGCGGGGAGCTCGCCGCCCTCGTCGTCGTCGAGGCCGTCGCTCGGCTCGCCGATGGTGTGCTCGGCAACGAGGCGAGCACGACCGAGGAGAGCTTCGCCGACGGACTCTTGGAGTATCCGCAGTACACGAAGCCCGCAACGTTCAGGGATTGGCCGGTACCCGAGGTGCTTCGCTCCGGCGACCACGCGCGGATCGCACGGTGGCGTTGGGCCGCGGCGCTGCGCCGCACACGCGTCGCGCGACCGGACCTGCTTGAAGCGCGAGGCGGTCTCCGTCCCGAGGAGGCACGGCTGCTCGAAGAGTTCGACGCGGAAGTCACAAGTCTCGAGGCCCCAGCGGGGCCGACCGAGTGCCCGGGCTAGTCTCTTGTGCCGCTCTTTGCGGACCGAAAGGACTTCTGATGCACCCCACTGAGCTCATCGACCGCGACTCGCTGCGCGACGACGTCCCCTCGTTCAGCCCTGGCGACACGGTGAAGGTGCACGTCCGGGTCGTCGAGGGCACGAGAGAGCGCGTCCAGGTCTTCCAGGGCGTCGTGATCCGTCGCCAGGGTACCGGGCTGCGCGAGACGTTCTCGGTCCGCAAGGTCTCCGCGGGCGTCGGCGTGGAGCGAACGTTCCCCGTGCACTCCCCGACGATCGCCAAGATCGAGGTCGACAGCTACGGCGACGTGCGCCGCGCGAAGCTCTATTACCTACGCGACCTCCACGGCAAGGCCGCCAAGATCAAGGAGCGCCGGACGCCACGCGGTGGCTGACGATCGTGGAGCCTGAGATGCCGATGAGCGAAGAGGAGCTCGACGACTACGAGGCGACCCTCGAGCTCTCGCTCGTCCAGGAGTACAAAGCCGTTGTCTCGATGTTCAGGTGGGTCGTCGAGACCGAGCGTCGCTTCTACCTCGCGAACGACGTGGACATCGCGGTGCAGTCCACGTCGTCGCCCCCGCTGCTCGAGGTGACGCTCGCCGACGCCTGGGTCTGGGACATGTACCGCTCCGTGCGCTTCGTCCCCTCGGTCCGCGTGCTGACATTCCGCGACGTGAACGTCGAGCGACTGCCCGAGACGGAGCTCTCCTCGTAGTTCCTGCCGGCCGTTATGGTTGGACGCTCAAGGAGGACCGTTGCCCGACCTGATCATCGAGCGCACCGGCGGTGTGGTCACCGCGACGCTCAACCGGTCCGAGCGCAAGAACGCGCTGACCTACGCCCTCTTTGACGCGCTCCGCGCGCTGTTCGACGAGGTGAGCTCGAGTGAGTCGGACCGCGTGCTCGTGCTCCGCGGCGCGGGCGGCGCCTTCTCGAGTGGCATGGATCTCGCCGACCGCGCGGGCGACGGCGAGCCCCAGGCGGGCACGAAGGCCGCGATGGAGCGGATCCACGCCGCGGCGCTCTCATTGCATCGCTGCTCGAAGCCGACGGTGGCGATCGTGGACGGCGTCGCCGCGGGTGCGGGCATGTCGCTCGCGCTCGGCTGCGACCTCGTCATCGCCTCCGAGCGCGCCAGGTTCTCCGCGATCTTCGTTCGCCGGGGACTGTCGGTCGACTTCGGGCTTTCGTGGATCCTGCCGAGGCTCGTCGGGCTCGCCCGCGCGAAGGAGCTCGCCCTGTTCGGCGAGATGATCAGCGCCGAGGAGGCGCTCGCCCTCGGCATGGTCGCGCGCGTCGCCTCCGTCGACTCGCTCGATGCAGTCGCCGGCGCGCTCGTGCAGCGTCTCGCCCACGGCCCGACGGTCGCGATCTCGAACTCAATGGCCCTGCTCGACGCGTCGTTCACTCGGACGATGGCTGAGGCGGTCGACGCCGAGGGCGACGCCCAGGTCCACAGCATCGCGACCGATGACGTGACCGAGGCGATCGCGGCATTCCTCGAGAAGCGGGACGCGACGTTCACCGGTCGATGATCCCGTCGCTCGTCCTGCTTCCCTCCGCGGTGCTCGACGAGGGCTCGATCGGAGCGCTCGCGTCATGCGTCGAGGCGGTTGGACGTGGCCGCGTGGTCCTGCTCGGGAACCAGCGGACCGACGCGGGCCATGAGCTCGACTCGTTCGTCGTGGCCGCCGCCGTGGCGCAGCACGCGAGCGCCGACGTCGGGGTCGCCGTGCGCGTCGGCGCAGGTCGCGCGGCATCGATCATCGCTCGAGAGGCGACCGCGGCTCAGCTGCTCGGTGCCTGTCATGCGCTCTTCTTGGAGGGCGACGTGGCGAGCTGCCGCGACGCCGCCACGGTGATCGCGACGCTGTTCATCGAGGGCACCCACACCGTCATCACCGAGACCGCGCACGTGATCGGCGCGCGCAATCTCCCGATTCCTGACGCAGAGGGCGGTCTGGACGTCTTCTGGAGGGACCATGACGAGGTCTGGCACCAGTCGCCCGACGGCCCGCGGCCGTGCGGCGAGCTGCACGAGATGCCGTGCACCTCGGCGATCCCTGCGCCGGATCCCGGCGCGCTCGTCGTGCTGGACCACCCGGTGGCAGACGTCGACGAGCTCGCCGCCGCGCTGTCACGGTGACGGACTCCTCGGTCAGGGGCCGGCACCTACCCGCGCTCGACGGCCTGCGAGCCCTCGCGGTGCTCGCGGTGCTCGCGTACCACCTCGGCTTCTCGTGGGCCCGCGGCGGCTACCTCGGCGTCGACCTGTTCTTCGTGCTCTCGGGCTTCCTCATCAGCTCGCTGCTCTTGGAGGAGCACGAGGAGACCGGCACCATCCGGCTCGCTAAGTTCTGGGCGCGTCGAGCGAGGCGGCTGCTCCCCGCGCTCTTCGTGATGGTGGGGGCGGTCATGGTCTTCGTGGTGCTCGAGGGCCGCTACGGCCAGACGGACTTCGTCGCGGCGATCGACCTGTCGGCGCTGCGGTCCCAGGCGCTCGCGACGCTGCTCTACGTCGCCAACTGGCAGCAGATCATCATCCATCACAGCTACTTCGCGCAGTTCTCGGCCCCGAGCCCGCTGGATCACACCTGGAGCCTGGCGATCGAGGAGCAGTTCTACCTGATGTGGCCGTTCGTGACCCTCGGCCTGCTCGCCAAGGGACTCCAGCAGCGCCGCCGCCTCGGGATCTCGGTCTCGATCGCGATCGCGATCGCCTCGACGGCGCTCATGGCGATCCTCTTCACTCCCGGGGCCGATCCGACTCGCGTGTACTACGGCACCGATACGAGGCTCGGCGACCTCGCCGTCGGCGCACTGCTCGCGTGGCTCACCGCTCGACGACCCGAGACCCCGCCGAGGATCGCAGCAGCGCTGCGCGTGGCGGCCCCTGTCGCGCTCGTGGGCTTGCTCGTGCTCATGGTCACCGCGGGCAACGCAAGCGAGTTCCCGTCGAACTTCATGTTCGAGGGAGGTTTTCTCGGCGCATCGGTCCTGTGCGCGATCGTCCTCGCTGACGTGCGCCGCCCCGGCTCCGTGCTCGCGACGTGCTTCTCGTGGCGACCCCTGGTCGCGATCGGGCTCGTGAGCTACGGCATCTACCTGTGGCACTACCCGGTGATCGTTCTGTTCACGCCCGCGATCTCGGGGCTGTCGGGTGTGCCGTTGCTCGTCGCGCGGCTTGCGATCATCGCTGCGTTCGTTCTCGCGAGCTACTTCTTGGTCGAGCTCCCGGTGCGACGCCAGGTGTTCACGATCACACTGCGGCGGGCGCTCTATCCGCTCGGCGTGCTCGCAACAGTCTGCGCCGTCATCATCGGCACCACGCCGTCGCTCGTGGTGCACTCCTACGTGCGCGCGACGCTGCTCCGCTACGCGCCCGCCTCGGTCATCCCGGGCGCAGGGGGTCTCGGCAGACAGTCGCCGATCGCGATCGACCACCCGATCAGCCGCGCGAACCCGCTGCGCATCGTGCTCCTCGGCGACTCGCAGTTCTACATCTCTGGACCCGGCATCGACGCGGCCCTCGACGCGACGGGCGAGGTGGTCGCGACCAACGACGGGTTCCCGGGATTCGGGACCTACATGGACCCGACGTGGCGCAGCTACGTCCGCGACGGGGTCACCTCGACGCACGCCGACGTGGTGCTGTTCCAGACCGACTTCGACGGGGCACAGGCAGAGCAACCCGCGGCCTACGAACAGAGGCTGCGCCAGATCGTGTCGGTCGTGCGGTCTGCCGGCGCGCAGGGCGTGGTGTTCATCCAGTACCCGCTCACGCACCCCATCGAAGCCATCACCGCGGCGTCGCTGGCCACGGCCATTCGACACACTGTCGCCTGGAACGCGGTGGTGGCCCAGATGCCGTCGCTCGAGCCGGGCCGCGTCATGTACTTCCCGGTCGCGGGGAGCGTCGAGCTCCACGGCCAGTACAGCCCCTGGCTGCCACCGCCGCGGGACCCCGGAGCGCCCGAGGCGACCTGGGACCGCGTCCGGCGGCTCGACGGCACGCACCTGTGCCCCGCGGGCATCGAGCTGTACGCCGCGGCGATCGCGGGGGACGCGGTCATGACGTGGCACCTTGCCCCGCCGCGCTCAGGGTGGTGGGTCGACGGCTGGCAGCGTGCCAAGGCCGTCACCTCCGGCGACAATTTCTGCCCCGCGGACCACCCCTGACCCGGTTGCACCTGCATTCTGGACCAGCTCCTGGGCCGAAGAGGGGTGGTACTAAGGCACGGCGTGACGATCCGCCTCCTCTGCCCAAGCTGCACGACATACGTCACGCTCGACGACGGGCTGCAGTCGGCGACCTGCCCCGAGTGCACGCACGCCATCCAGTGCAGACAGTGTCAGCACACGTTCGTCGCGCTCGGCGCCAGCCTCGAATCTCGAGCTGCGGGACTGACCTAGGCCTCGGCGATGATGCCCGAGTCCGCGAGATGGCCGCGCAGAGCGATGGCGAGCTCGTTCATTCGCTCGGGCGAGACGACGTCCAGCTCGGGATTGCCGAGCAGTCCGAAGATCCTCGACCCTCTGTAGGCGTCGGGGAGGTCCGGCCCACGGGGCACGACGTGGAAGTGCACGTGCTGGAAGCCCTCCATCTCGGCCAGCAGCAGGACGTAGGTCTTCTCGCAGCCCGTGGTCGCCATGAGTGCCGCCGTGACGCCGCGCAGCAGCGGCCCGAGCTCGGCTGTCTCGACGTCGTCGAACTGGTCGAGCGAGACGACATGGCGTCGGGGCAGCACGACAAGCCAGCCCTCGAGGTTGGCGTTGAACGCGTGGGCGACGACGAACCGTGAGGTTGCCACGATGCGGTCCCTTGGCGCAGGTGACTGCCACTGGAGCCTCGGGCAGGCGCCGCACGCCGTCTCGTTCGGAGCCACCTCGACGTCTGTCATCGCGCAAGTCTGGCAGCGCGCGGTCCAGCCACCCAACGCGGCGATCTGTTGTCGCGAGCCGACGCCCGGATAGCCTGCAGACGTGCTTATCGGGGCCCACGTCCGCGGAGGCGGCCCGCTCACCGCCCGCCTCGATCGCGGCGTCGAGGTGGGTGCCGACGCCGTGCAGGTCTTCACCCAGTCGCCGCGCGCGTGGAAGCCGACGCAGTACGCCCCTGACGTTCTTGCCGCGTACCGCGACGCGGCGCGCGCGCACGAGACCGTGCGCGCCACGTTCTGCCACGCGACGTACCTGATCAATCTCGCGACCGCGGACGAGACGCTCTTCGCGCGCAGCGTCGAGTGCCTGACCGCGAACCTCGCAGTCGCTCGCGGCATGGGGGCCTCAGGGCTCGTGCTGCACGTCGGCAGCCACCATGGCGCCGGGCTCGACGGCGTGCTCGGACAGATCGCAGCTGCGCTCACGACGGCGCTCGACAATGCGGACGACCCGAAGGAGCGTGACCTGCCGGCCTGCCCGATCCTCCTCGAGAACGCGGCGGGCTCGGGCGGAACCGTGGGCCGAACCATGGAAGAGCTCGAGAGCGTGCTCGATGCAGTGGACCGCGACGAACGAGTCGGGGTGTGCATCGACACCCAGCACCTGTGGGCGAGTGGCGTGGACTACTCGACCGTCGAAGGCGCCGACGCGGTCATCGACGAGGTAAAGGCCAGGTTCGGGCTCGAGCGGCTCGGATGCCTGCACCTCAACGACTCGAAGGTCCCGTTCGGCTCGAACCGCGACCGCCACGAGAACCTCGGCGACGGCTCGATCGGCGGCGACGGGCTCGCGGCCCTCGTCGGGCATCCCGCGCTCGTCGACGTGGCAGCGCTTCTCGAGGTGCCCGGCGAGGGCGACGGGCCGAGGGCGGTCGACGTCGCCGCCGCGAGAACCATCCTCGCCCGCGGCGAGGCGATGCGGCCAAGGCGAGCGGTGCGTGCAGCCGGGAAGGCCAAGGCGGCGAAGCCCGCGACCGCGGCGTCCAAGGCGTCGACCGCAAGGACGGCCGCGAAGCGAGCGTCCGCCTCCAAGGCGACGACCGTGAAGCGAGCGACCTCAAAGGCGTCGACCGCAAAGACGGGCTCGACGACCCGAAGAAACAAGGAGGACGCCTGAGCACGCGCACCGAGTCCGACACGATGGGCACGATCGAGGTGCCCGCCGAGCGCTACTGGGGGGCGCAGACGGAGCGGAGCCTCCAGCACTTCGCGATCGGCCACGACCAGATGCCGCCGGCGGTCATCCACGCCTTCGGAGTGCTGAAGGGGGCGGCCGCCACGGTCAATGCCGAGCTGGGACTCCTCGACGCCAGGCGCGCCGAGCTCATCGAGCGCGCGGCCCGTGAGGTCGCCGACGGCACGCTCGATGCCGAGTTCCCCCTGCGCGTCTGGCAGACGGGGAGCGGCACGCAGACGAACATGAACGTGAACGAGGTCATCTCCAACCGGGCAAACGAGCTCGCGGGTGGGGAGCGCGGCTCGAAGGACCCCGTCCACCCGAACGATCACGTCAACTGCTCGCAGTCTTCGAACGACACGTTCCCGACCGCGATGCACGTCGCTGCGGTCTTTCAGCTGCGCGAGCGGCTGATCCCGTCGGTGACCGCGCTGCGCGACGCGCTGGCCGAACGCTCGGAGGCATTCGCGGGGATCACGAAGATCGGGCGCACCCACCTCATGGACGCCGTCCCGCTCACGTTGGGCCAGGAGTTCTCCGGGTACGTCGCCCAGCTCGACGCGGACCTCATGAGGATCGGCGCGGCGATGGGGAGCCTCTACGAGCTCGCGCTCGGCGGCACCGCCGTCGGCACCGGGCTGAACACGCACCCCGAGTTCGGCGCCCGCGTCGCCGCGGCGATCGCGGCGCGCACCGGTGCGCCCTTCGTGACCGCGCCCAACAAGTTCGCCGCGCTGGCCGCCCACGACGCCATCGTCTTCGCGCACGGGGCCATCCGCACGCTCGCAGTCAGCCTCACCAAGATCGCCGACGACGTCAGATGGCTCGGCTCTGGCCCGCGCAGCGGGCTCGGCGAGCTCGTGCTGCCAGAGAACGAGCCCGGCAGCTCGATCATGCCGGGGAAGGTCAACCCCACGCAGTGCGAGGCCCTGATCATGGTGTGCGTCCAGGTCCTCGGCAACGACACCGCGATTGGCATCGCCGGCTCGAGGGGCAACCTCGAGCTCAACGTGTGCAAGCCCGTCATGATCTTCAACTTCTGCAACTCCGTTGACCTGCTCAGCGACTCGTGCGAGCTGTTCTGCGAGTACTGCGTCGTCGGGCTCCGTGCCGACGAGGCCAGGATCAGCGAGCACCTCGAGCGCTCCTTGATGCTCGTCACCGCCCTCAACCCGATCATCGGCTACGACAAGGCGGCCACGGTGGCGAAGAAGGCGCACGCCGAGGGCTCGACGCTCCGCGATGCCGCCGTCGCGCTCGGCTACCTGACCGCGGCGGAGTTCGACGAGGCCGTCGACCCCGAGAGGATGGCGATGCCATGACCCGCCCAGCACTGCTCGACACCGCGACCGTCGACGCCGCACTGGCCGCCGCGGGCTCCCCGTGGGCTCGCGACGGCGACAAGCTCCGCGTCGAGTTCCAGTTCCCGACCTTCATGGACGCGATCGGCTTCGTGGTCACGGTTGCCGAGAACGCCGAGCGGCTCAACCACCACCCTGACATCGACGTGCGCTACACGACGGTCCGGCTTGTGGTCTCGACCCACGACCAAGGCGGGCTGACCGAGCTCGACCTGCAGCTCGCCGAGGCGGCCAGCGCCGCGGCAGCCGACCAGGTCAGCTGACCGACAGCCTCCACGAAGCGAGCGACCTCGTGAGGTCGGGCTCGATGCTGCGCGAGGCCATCAGCTGGCGGTAGCTCCCTCGGTGCCCCCACCGAGCTCCGGCGCGGGCGCCGTCGCGAGTTCCGCCTTGAGCTTCGCCATCTCGCTGTCGACCTCGGAGGTCGACGAGATCTTGTCGAGCTCTGCCTGGATGTCGTCGGTGGGGTGCGACAGGTCCGTCAGCGCACCGCTGGCGAGCAGCTCGTCGATCGCACCCGAGCGGGCCTGCATCTGGGCGATCTTGTCCTGGGCGCGCTGCATCGCCGCCCCCGAGTCGCTCATCGACGACGAGATGCCCGCGACGGCCTCGCCGATGTGGGCCTGGGCCTCAGCTGCCGTGTAGGTCGCCTTGATCGTCTCTTTGCGTGTCCGGAACGCCTCGACCTCGCTCTGGAGGCGATGGGAGGTCGCGATCAGCTTCTGCTCTTGGTCCGCGACCTGCTGGTGCTGGACCTCGAGGTCCGAGAGCTGGCTCGCGACGACCGAGCGACGCTCGAGCGCGGCGCGCGCGAGGTCCTCGTTGCCCTGCGAGAGGGCCGCCTTCGCCTGGCTCTGGAGCTTTTCGCCCTGCTTCTTCAGCTCGTTGGCCTGCAGCTCGATCCGCTTTCGCGCCGTCGCGACGTCGGCGACCGCCCGGCGGACCTTGGTCAGGTTCTCGAGCTGCTTGTCGTAGGAGAGGTCGAGCGTCTCTCTCGGATCCTCCATCTTGTCCAGCGCCTTGTTCGTCTTGGCCTGGAAAATCGCCATCAACCGCTGCCACGCGCCCACAGGGCCTCCCTTCGGGGGAGAGCCTACGCCGTGGGGTCTCTGGCGCGGCCCAAGGGGCGGTTCACCACTCGCTCCACGCGACCGTGTCGCTCGCAGGGGGCGCGGCCGCCGCGTCGTGGACCACCGCGATGAGGCACAGGCAGAACCCGAGGTTGAACAGCAGCTCGCCCTGCAAGAGGATGTTGAACGACGTGTCGGGCAGCGACATCACGCTGATGATGCCGCCCAGGAGCTCGAGACCCGCCGCGGCGAGGACACGGAACGCGGGGAGCACCGAGCAGAGCCAGACCCTGACGACGCCCTGGGCGATCGCGAGCATCACCCCGACCGTCATGTGCGTCCAGTTGAGGAAGGCGCCTTGTTGAACGGCGTGCAGCGCAGCGCGATGAACAGGACCGGCATGCACCGCATCGGCAGCGCAAGGCGCTCTTCATCGAGTGACCACGCACGAACCGCGGGGGAGCCAGTCAGGCCCCGAGGAACGCCAGGTGGATCGCCCCGGCGCTCTCGGCGAGCACGAGGGCGATCGCGGTGGCCAGGACCCAGAGCAACGTGACTCGAGCGAGGGAGGGCATCGCTCAGCGCGCGGGGACGGATGGGCTGGGGGTGAGGTCGCGCACGACGGACCAGGACAGGGTGACGACGCCGGCGTCGTCGAGCGCGCGGGCGATCGAGCCCTCGCCAACGAGGGAGCCGAGGTCGCGAACGCGCTCGTCGGCATCAGGTGCGAGCGCGTGCAGCTCGTCGGTGTCGCGCGCGGGTCGGACCACCAGCTCGGTCACGCCCCCGAGCAGGCTCGCCGCGAAGCCCGCGGGGTCGTCAAGGATCCCGGGGGCCGAGTGGCGCACGTGGTCGGTGCGGGCGACGCCCGCGTCGTCCACCAGCTCGTAGAGGGGAAAGCCGAACCTCGACGCGTCGGCGCGCCCAGGGAGCCGCAAAGGCAGCCCCGACTCGGCGGCGAGCTCGACGAGCACGTCGAAGAGCGCGGGGGCCGCGAAGAGGGCGTCACCGAGCACCGAGAGGTGGGTCGGCCCGACACCGAGGAGCACGGCGCGCTCGAGCTGCGCTCGGCACTCGCGGCGCACCTCGTCGGGATCGGCGTGGTCATGGAGGTCCTCGGTGGTCGCGGGGAAGCCGCCGTCACCGCCGAGGAGCGACGGGGCGAAGGTGACGGGCCCCCAGCGGAACCTGGGCAGCCCGGCGGTAAGCGCGAGGTGGACGCCGACGTCGTGGCCACCCGCCCTCGACGCGGCTTCGAGCGCCCAGGGCGCGGGCACCACGAGCCCTGCGGACGTGGCGGCGCCGCGACCGAGCGCGTCGAGCACGCCCTCGGTCGCCGCGTGGCACAGCCCGAAGTCGTCGGCCGTCACGATGAGCGCGCGATCGCGTGCACCGAGACCGAGGCGCGAGAGGAGCGACGTCACGCTCGACCTCCGAGCCCTTCGTCCTGGGCTGTCGCCTCAGCGGCGAGCTGGTCGCGATGCTCGGCGATGCGCGTGGCGAGGACCTCGTCGCCCAACGCGAGGATCCTGACCGCGTACAGCGCGGCGTTGGCGGCGCCGTTCACCGCCATCGTGGCGACGGGCACGCCCCGGGGCATCTGGACGATCGACAGCAGCGAGTCGAGCCCGTCGAGCCGGTCGAGCGCGACGGGCACCCCGATCACCGGCAGGGTCGTTGCCGCGGCGAGCATGCCGGGCAGGTGCGCGGCGCCACCTGCGCCCGCGATGAGCACGCGCAGCCCCCGATCCCTCGCGTCGTGCCCGTAGCGCAGCATCGCCTCGGGGGTCCGGTGCGCCGAGACGACCCGGACCTCGCAGGCGACGCCGAACGTCGCGAGCACGTCGGCGGCCGGCTGCATGACCGTGAGGTCTGACGAGCTGCCCATGACGATCCCGACGAGGAGCGCGGTCATCTCGTCGCACCCGCGGTGGCCGGCACCGGCGTCCCGAGCGCCGCGGCTGCCCGCCACGCGATCTCCAGGGCCTCGTTCGCGTCATCGCCAAGGACGGTCACGTGGCCCAGTTTCCTCCCTGGGCGCGGGGCCTTGCCATACAGGTGCAGCCTTGCTCGGGGCTCGCACAGGGCGAGCGCGAGCGACGCGCCGTCGAGGACGCCCGATGGCCCGCCGACGACATTGACGGTCGCGACCGCACGCGCGGTGAGCGCCGTCGCCCCGAGCGGCAGGTCGAGCACGGCGCGAAGGTGGTTCTCGAACTGGCTCGTCGTTGCCCCCTCGATCGTCCAGTGCCCCGAGTTGTGCGGGCGGAGCGCGACCTCGTTCACGACGAGCCCCTCGTCCGTCGAGAACAGCTCGACCGCCATCACGCCCACGGCGCCGACGAGCTCGGCGACTCGTTGCGCGAGCGCGCCCGCCCCGATCGAGGTCGCGTCGTCGAGGCCGCCTGGCACGAGGATCTCGCGGCAGACGCCGTCGACCTGGGTCGTCTGGACCGCGCGGTAGGTGACGGCGTCGCCGCCTGGACGGCGCGCGACGAGCACGGCGAGCTCGGTGCGGAAGTCGACCGGCGCCTCGGCGACGACGACCGCACCCGACTCGCGCCACGCCGCGACCGCGGCAGCTGCCTCGTCGAGTCGGGAGGCGATCACGACCCCGCGCCCGTCGTAGCCGCCACGGGCGACCTTGACGACCGGGACGCGACCGAGGCGGTCCGCGAGCGTGTGCAGGGCCGCGAGGTCCGTGTCCCGGTCAGAGTCGAGGACGATGAACTCGGGCACCGCGATGCCGGCCGAGGCGAAGCGACGTCGCTGAAAGGACTTGTCGACCGCTGCCTCGAGGGCCGCGCTCGAGGGACGAACCGGTCGTCCCGTCGCCTCGAGGGCACGGATCATGTCGAGGTCGACGAGCTCGTGGTCGAAGGTGACGACGTCGCAGTGCGCCGCGAGCTCGTGCAGCGAGGCCGCGTCGTGTGGGCTCCCGAGGACCACCTCGCCCGCCACGGCGACCGCGGCGTCGTCCCGGCTCGTCGCGAGCACGACGCTGTCGATCCCGAGGGCGCTCGCCGCCTCGCAGCACATGCGGGCGAGCTGACCCGCCCCGACGAAGCCGACTCGGGGCAGCGGTCGGCCGCCCTCTGTACGCTCGGGCACCGCCACCGCGGCAGGCTACCTGCCGTCCCGATCAAGAGGAGTCCCATGCGACTCGGCACGAGCCTCGACACCGACAAGCCGATCGACGACGTCGTCGCGAACGCCCGAGCCGCGAGGGACGCCGGCTTCAAGAGCGTGTGGTCCTCCCAGATCTTTGGCGCCGACGCGCTCACGGTCCTCGCCGTCGTCGCGCGCGAGGTCGACACCATCGAGGTCGCGACCGGCGTCGTGCCGATCCACCCCCGCCACCCCATGGTGCTCGCGGCCCAGGCGCTGACCGTCCAGGCGATCTCCGGCGGACGGCTCACGCTCGGCATCGGCCTGTCGCACAAGGTCATGGTCGAGGGCGTGTGGGGGATCAGCTTCGACAAGCCGGGGACGTACATGCGCGAGTACCTCGACGCGCTGGTCCCCATGCTGCGAGGAGAGGCGGTCAACGTCCAGGGCACGCTCCTGAAGGCCAACGTCTTCCAGGCAGTGGGCCCCGCGGCGTCGTCGCCCCCGAGCCTCGTCGTCGCGGCGCTCGGGCCCGAGATGCTGCGCCTCGCGGGCACCGTCACCGACGGCACGGTGACCTGGATGACAGGGATCGAGACGCTCCGCGACTACGTCGTGCCCACGATCCGCAGCGCCGCCGAGGCGGCGGGTCGCCCCGCGCCGCGGGTGATCGCGTCGGTGGCGGTCTGTTTGACTGACGACGTCAGCGGCGCCGCCGAGCGCATCGACAAGGAGCTCGCGATCTATCCCACGCTCCCGAGCTACAAGGCGATGCTCGACCGCGAGGGAGCCACCAGCGCGTCGGACGTCTCGATCGTCGGGTCGAGGGACCGGATCGAAGACGCGATCGGCGCGCTCGCCGAAGCCGGGGTCACCGAGGCGCTCGCCTCGCCGATCGGGTCGAAGGATGAGGTGTCGGCGACGTACGCGCTGCTGGGCGAGCTCGCCGCGAAGGGGTAGTCAGCGCGCGAGCTTCGTGCGCTTGAACTCGTGCAGCCTCGTGTCGTCGACCAGCGCGGTCACGATCGATTCAATTGCGCCGACCGCGTCGCCCGGCGACGTAGGACGCTGCATGAGCCGGACGAAGACAGCCTCGTCGCCCACCACGAACGTGGGGACGCCGAAGTGAGCGTGGTCGTCGACGAGACGCCGCCACGAGGCGGCGAGCTCCTTGCGAGGCCCGCCCGCGTCGACGAGCTCCAAGACCGCGTCGGTGTCGGCGCCGGCCTCGGTCAGCACGCTCGCGACCTCGTCGCGCGTCGAGAGTCGGATCCCTCGGTCGTGGCGGGCGCGGAACAGCGCGAGGTGCACGTCGAGGAACTGTTCTGGCCACTCGTCGCGCACCACGACGGAGGCCTCCATCGCGAGCAAGTCGTCGCGCTTCGCTGGGTCATCCCAGACGTCGGGGGCGTCCTCGTCCTTGTGGACCTGGCGGAGCGTCCACGGTGTGAACGTCACGTCCCATCCGGGCTCGGCGCGCACCGCCTCGACCAGGTGCTCGTGGGCGATGTGGGCAAAGGGGCAGAGGTAGTCGTACGACACCTCGAAGGCAGGCAGCTGTGACATCCGTGCATCCTTTCGTCCAGTTCTGAGCGTAGGGAGGCGGCACCTCGGATCCTGCGCCTCGTGGGGTCAGCGCAGGACCACCGCGAGCGCGGCGCCCGCGGTCGACCCCACCACGGCACCGGCGACCACGTCGGCGGCGCCGTGGTGCCCAACCTCGACTCGGGCCCAGCCGACGAGCGACGCGACCGTGAGCGCAAGGACGCGCCCGCGCCTGGTCCTCGGCAGCACGACGGCCGAGACGAACGCCGCCAGCGTGTGGCCCGACGGGAAGCCCGACGACGAGGGGGTCCTCGCCCTCGTCGTCGTCGCAGCGGCTGAACGGCGTGGCACCGCGTAGAAGTGCTTCAGCAGCCTCGTGAGGACGAGCGACGTGATGCCCGCCGCGCCGAGTCGGCGCCCCACCGCGGCGAGCGACGCACGGCCGAGGAGCACCTGGGCGAGGCTGACCGCGACCCACAGCGCGCCGAAGTCGCTCGCGATCGACACGACGTCGGCGACCTGGTGTGCACGGCGACGCGGCGCCGCCGGCTGCGAGTCGGACTCGGTCGTCGTCACGGCCTCGCGATCCTACGAGGCGTTCGACGCCGCCGACGAGCGCAGGGCAGCGGGTGCGGCCTCGCAGCGGTCGGTGAAGGCGCAGTAGTTGCAGAGCGGGCCGGGCGACGGGCGGAATGAGCCGGCCGCGTACGCGCGCGAGATCGCGTGCCACACCTCGACGGTCCGGCGCTCCTGGCGGCTGACCTCTGACGCGCCGATCGCGCGCTCGATCACGACAGGTGCGGCGAGGTACATGAGGCGGACCATGACGGGGCGCACGCCGAGTGCCCGCTCGCACAGCAGCGCGTAGGTCTCGACGGCGGCGAGCCGGGCGCGCTCGCGCCCGGGTGCGGGGGCGCGACCGGTCTTGTAGTCAATGACGACGAGGTCGCCGGCCTCGTTGCGGTCGAGGCGGTCGATGATGCCCCGCAGGTGCACCGGGGCGCCGTCTCGAGCGCTCGTGAGCGTCGTGTCGACGCGGAGCTCGACGCCGACGGCGTCCACCGTCGTCGGGTCCTCGAGGTCGAAGTACCGGCGCACCAGGGCCGCCGCCTCCTCGAGGAACGTGGCGCGTCGGGCAGCCTCGAGGCCCACGGACTCGAGCCCCGCGACGCCGTCGGGTGCAGCGATCGCGGCGTCGAGCGCGAGCAGTGCCACCTCGATGGTCCGCTGTGCCGGCTCGACTGAGAACAAGCCTTCGAGGGCCGAGTGCACGAGCGTCCCCTTCAGCGTCCAGATGGTCGGCGGCTGCTCCAGGCGATCGATGGACTGGTACTGGAAGCGCCGGGGGCAATCGGTGAAGGTGCCGACTTTGGACGGCGAGATCGACGAGGGGAGCGGTGCGAGCGTCACCCATGGATCGTAGGTCCACGGTGTGACCTCGCCTCCAGTAGAACGATGACGTGACGAAGCGGCGCGTGCAGGCGGCAGTGGCCCCGTCGCCGGTGCGAGTCGAGCGTCGCGACGCCTGGTCGGGTGTGCGGGCCGGCGACAGCGTGGACGTGCTGGACCCTCGCGAGCCGAGGGCCACGTGGGCCTTCGTCGCCTACGTGACCAATATCGAGTCAGGCGACTCGTGGGTCGAGGTCGTCGGCGGGCGCGCAGGCGACCCGAGACGCCGGTCGTTTCGGCCAGCGCAGCTGTACCCGTACCGGTCGATCCGCGGCGGCTCGCCGACAGCCGCGCCCTTGTGCGACGCCCCTCTGCTCAATCTGTAGGCCGTCAGCGTGCTCGCGGCGGCTCAGGCGTGCGCCAGCGTCACCGGCTTGAGGGCCAGCCGGTGCGTGATGCCGCGATGCTCGGTGAGCCACTCCGCGATCGCTGACTTGTCCATCGGGCCAACCAAGCGGCCGGACTGTCATAAAGGCGGTCCACCAAACGGGTTAACCGGCACTTGGAGCGGGTGACGGGAATCGAACCCGCATTACCAGCTTGGAAGGCTGGGACTCTGCCATTGAGCTACACCCGCGCGCCGACAAGTCTACGGCCCCGTAGTTTTGGCTCGTGGCGACGCTGACGCTGTACGAGCGCGTCGGTGGCGAAGCGTTCTTCGTTGCGCTCGTTGCTCGCTTCTACGCCGGGGTCGCCGCGGACCCGTTGCTGCGTCCGATGTACCCAGACGACCTGACCGACGCGCGTGATCATCTCGCGCTGTTCTTGGTCCAGTACTGGGGCGGACCTCGCACCTACAGCGACACGCGCGGGCACCCTCGCCTGCGGATGCGCCACGCGCCGTTCGTTGTCGACGACGCCGCGCGAGACGCCTGGCTCAGCCACATGCACGACGCGCTCGACGCCGTTGAGCTCGACGCTGACGTCCGCGGCGAGTTCGACAGCTACTTCGAGATGGCCGCCAACCAGCTGCGGAACGCCTGATCAGTCGTCGCGCTGGAGCCACGGCAGCGACGCGCCTCTCGCGTGCCAGTGGTACACCACGCACGTGCCGGCGCACAGGTCGTGCAACGCGCGCCGGTCGGCTCGAAGCTCGATGCCGACGAGCGCGACGAACCAGAACGCGATGCTGATTGGGAGCACGAGCGACCGGACGATCGCCGCACGCCTCGAGATGCTGCGGCCCTCGATGGTCGTGACTCTCGCACCCACGATGGCCATGCCGATCGTCCGGCCCGAGAGCGCCCACTGCGCGGAGAAGTACAAGAACCCCCAGGCGACGATCGCGATGATCCCGACCGGGCGATGGCTGAGGATCGTGTACGAGCTTCCCACGAAGAGCCGGACGGCGGCCTGAATCCCGAGCGCGAGCAGCAAGAACAGCCCCCAACCCGCGCCGACGTCCATCGCGAGCGCCACCAGTCGCGAGACGCCCCCGGCGTACTGGCCCTCGCGGCCCTGGGGGCCGCGCTTCGGCGACGCCTGGTCGATGGTGGGCGGCCCGGAGGGCTTGCCCGCCACGCGCCGGTCGCGAAGGGTCACACGATCCAGCAGCTCGTCGAGCGAGACGACCTGGCGGCGGAGCAGGCCGAGGAACTCGCCGAGCATCCCGCTCGTCGACTGGGCGATGATCGGGCCGAGGTCGGCACGGCGGACGAGCTCGTCGAGGTCGATGCGATCCGCGATCGCGTCGATGTCGAGACGGGCCGCGATCGCGTTCACGTCGATCCGGTCCGCGATCGCGTTCACGTCCACTCGCTCGACGACGCGCTCGATGTCGACGCGATCCATCAGTGCGTTCGGGTCCACCCGCTCGACGACCGCGTTGACGTCGATGCGCCGGACGACATCGTCCACGTCGATGCGCCGGACGATCTCGTTGACGTCGACGACCTCGACGATGCGCTTCACGACCTGCTCGGCGATCGCCTGGGGGAGTCGCTCGAGCGGGCTCTGCCGACGGGGACTCACCTCGCGCGCACCACGGTCAGCACCGCGACATCATGGCACCGCTCTTTCGACCTGCTCTCGTGGGGCACTCGCAGGGCCACGGATGGCGAGCGGACCGCCGCCGTCGACAAGCCCGGTTACCCTTCGGGCGTGACCGCCTACCGGTGCGCGTCGTGCGGGAACCCCACGAGGTTCGACGTGATGTCGAGGACCGCGACGAGGGCGTTCCACCACTTCATCTTGCTCGGCGAGGTGCGCGTCGAGGACGAGACGGTGCTCGAGCGCCCGATCGCCCCGGCCACCAGTCGGTGCTGCGGCCACGGCGCGAGCGTCGAGGCCATCGATCGGGACGAACGCGAGCTCAGCTTCCGATGACGCGGGGCCTCAGCGAGCAAGAGGCTGCCGCGGCGCTGGCGCGCGCCACGCCGATCCCTGCGGGACGCTCGACGCCTCGGCGACCGCGGACGGCGCTGCGGGGGCTCGATCCGCGCGGTGCCGACGTCATGCTCCAGCTCACAGGCGCGAGCCTCGTCGTGTTCCTCTCGACGACGTGCGACGCCTGCTCTGACCTCGCCAGCCTGGTGCGAGAGGGCGCCGTCGGCTTCAGCGTCCTCGGGGTCCTGCGGGTCCCGACGGGTGGGCTCCCGAGCGACGAGACCTCGAGCTTCGTGGGCAGCGGGGGTCGCTGGCTCCTCGGCGACGACGCCTTCGAGGCGTTCGAGGTGAGCTCGGCGCCGTTCTTCTGCATCATTGACGCCGCCGGCACGCTCGTCGTCGAGGGCGTGGCCTTCGCAGAGAGCCACGTCGAGGACCACTGCGCTCGCGTGCTCGCCGGTGAGCCCCGGCCCGACGCCGTCCGACTCGTGGACGAGGACGGGTGATGTCACAGGTCCACCGCAACCTGACGGGGTGGATACGAAGCGAGGGGAGTCAGGCATGTCGGAGCAGACGCCAGCAGGCAGCGAGCCAGACGGCGAGGCAGTCACAATCGACTGCGATCGGTGCGTGCTGCAGTACACGTCGTCGTGCAAGGGCTGCCTCGTCAGCTTCGTGCTCGACCGGGACCCCGGCGACGCGGTCATCATCGACGCCGACGAGGCGCGGGCGCTGCGCATGCTCAATCGCGCGGGGCTGCTGCCGCCGTCGCGCTTCGAGGCGAGCGCCTCGTAGCCCGCGAGGCGGGTCGACGTGATCCGGACCCTGCTCGTGACCAACGACTTCCCGCCCAAGCTGGGCGGGATCCAGAGCTACCTCGAAGCGCTCTGGCTGCGGCTCGACCCGACGTCGACCTGCGTGCTCACCGCGAGCTCGGACGAAGGCGCCGCCGCCTACGACGAGGTCCTGCGCGCACGGGGCCTGCGGATCGACCGGATCGGGGCGTCGACGCTCTACCTGCCCACTCGCCGCGCGGGTGCGGCCGTCGACGCGGCGATCGAGCGCTTCGCGCCCGACCTCGTGCTGTACGACCCCTGGGTGCCCCTCGGTGCGCTCGGGCAGCGCGGGGGCGTTCCCTTCGGGCTCGTGCTCCACGGCGCCGAGGTGACGATCCCCGCCAGGCTGCCCGGGCTCGCCGGGTGGTCAAGGGACGTGCTCGCCCACGCCGCGGTGGTCGTGAGCGCCGGGTCGTACCCCGAGTCCGAGGCTCGTCGGCTCGCGGGCTCGACCATGCCACCTGTCGTCAGGATCCCGCCGGGCGTCGACGTGTCGCGGTTCGCGCCCCTCGACGAGGGTGCGCGCGCCTCGGTTCGCGCGCGGCTCTTGCTCCCGAGCGCGGGACCGCTCATCGTCTCGGTCGGCCGGCTCGTGCCGCGCAAGGGACTCGACGTGCTGATCGACGCCGCGGCGATCTGCGCGACGAAGGATGCGTCGCTCACCCTCGCGATCGCCGGCGCGGGGAGGGACCTGCACCGCCTCCAGCGGCGCGCCCGGTCCGCGAGCGTCCGGGTGCACTTCCTCGGCACGGTCTCTGAGGCCGACAAGGCGGCCCTGCTGGGTGCCGCCGACGTCTTCGCCCAGCCGTGCCGATCACGCTGGGGCGGCCTCGAGCAAGAGGGATTCGGCATCGTCTTCGTCGAGGCCGCAGCGTGCGGGGTGCCCCAGGTCGCCGGCCGCTCGGGCGGTTCCGACGAGGCGGTCGCGACGGGCACGACCGGACTCGTCGTCGACGACCCCCGCGACCCCATCGCGGTCGCCGCCGCCCTCGACGCGCTGCTCGGCGATCCAGCGCGCCGCGAGCAGATGGGACAGGCCGCGCGAGAGCGGGTACGGGTCGAGTTCGACTGCGACGTGCTGGCGGGCCGCCTCGCGAGCGGCCTCGAAGCCGCGGTGGGCGGCGCTCGAGCCCCCAGGTCGTAGGCTCTTTCGCCGTGGGGGAACGGGCATGACGGAGCGTGCGGTCGAGTCGATATCGGTCGCCGCTGAACCGGGCACGGTGTTCGCCGTCGCCGTCGACCTGGAGGACTACCCCGAATGGGTGGGCGACCTCAAGAGCGTCGTCGTGACCGAGCGTGACCAAAACGGCCGCCCCCTCGTCGCGACCTTCCGCGCGGCGGCATTCGGTCGCTCCTCCACCTACACCTTGCGCTACGACTACGACGAGGCCCCGACGGTCCTGTCCTGGGTGATGGTCGAGGGCGACCTCACCTCCAAGCTCGACGGCTCCTACCGGTTCGAGCCCGCTGACGGGGGCACGCTCGTCACCTACCAGCTGGAGGTCGAGCTGCGCGTCCCGATCCCCGGGTTCGTGAAGCAGCGGGCGGCACAACGGATTCAGGGCACCGCCCTGCGCGAGCTGAAGGCGCGGGCCGAGTCCCTCTCGTGACCACCGCGTCCGTCGGCGTCGACGTCGGCGGGACGAAGATCCTCGCGGTCCTGCTCGACGACTTCGGCCGCGTGCTCGCCGAGGCCCGGCACGCGACACCGCCGGGGGCGGACGCCCCGGGCATCGTCGTCGCCGATGCCGTCGCGTTCGCCCTCGGCGACCTCGCGGAGGTCGCGGGCTCCGAGTTCGCCGACCTGCCGGTCGGCGTCGGGGTGCCCGGAATGCTGTCGCGTGACGGGACGCTCATCTTTGCCCCCAACCTGCAAAGCGCGTCGGGTGCGGACCTCGCGACCGTGATGACCGCGCGCCTGGGCCGTCGAGTCGAGCTCGCCAACGACGCCGACGCCGCCGCGGTCGCCGAGCACCGGCTCGGCGCGGCCCGTGGCATCGACGAGTTCGTGATGGTGACCCTTGGGACGGGCATCGGCGGCGGCGTGATCTCGGAGGGCCGGCTCGTGCGCGGCGCCCACGGGTTCGCAGGCGAGATCGGCCACCTCGTCATCGACACGTCGGGCCCGCGCTGCCCGTGCGGGAAGCGGGGGTGCTGGGAGCGCTACGCGTCGGGCGCCGGTGTCGCTCGGCTCGCGCGCGAGGCGGCGACCGCCGGCAGGCTGCGCGCGCTCGTCGAGCAGCTGGGCGACGCCGAGGCCGTGCGCGGCGAGGACGTCACCCACGCCGCGGCGGCGGGGGACCGAGAGGCTCTCGCGGTCCTCGAAGAGGTGGGCTGGTGGCTCGCGCTCGGCCTGTCGAACCTTGCCGCGGTGCTCGACCCGGCGTGCTTCGTGCTCGGCGGCGGGCTGGTCGAGGCAAGCGCCCAGCTCCTGCCCTCGACGCGCCGCCACCTGACCGGACTGCTCGAGGCGGGCGAGCTGCGCCCCGAGATCCCGGTCGTCGCCGCCGAGCTCGGCTATCAGGCCGGCGCCATCGGGGCGGGGCTGCTCGCCGCGTCGAGCTGATGCGGCTCGGCGTCCTGCTCCCGACGTTCCAGTCGTCGCCCCAAAGGGCGCTCGAGGTCGCGGCGAACGCGGCGGCGCTCGGCCTCGACGGCATCTTCTGCTATGACCACCTCTGGCCGATGGGGTCGCCCGAGCGGCCCGCGATCGCTCCGTTCGAGGTGCTCTCGGTCGCGGCCACGCGCCATGACTCGCTCGTGGTCGGCCCGCTCGTCGCACGAGTAGGGCTCGTCGACAACGAGGTGCTCCTCAGCCAGCTTCGCGCGCTGGGTGTCGTCGCGGCCGGGCGGCTCATCGCCGCGCTCGGCACGGGCGACCGACTGTCGCGCGAGGAGAACCTCGCCTTCGGCATCGACTACACGCCGCCCGACGAGCGCCGCGACCAGCTCCGCCGGCTCGCGGGGACGCTCCTCGACGAAGGCACGGAGGTCTGGGTTGGTGCGGGGGCGCCGAAGACGAACGCGATCGCCGCAGAGCTCGGTTGCACGCTCAACCTGTGGAACACGAGCCTCGAGGACGTCGAGCGCGCGGCCGAGCTCGCGGCGGTCAGCTGGGCGGGCACTGCGCCGGCACGCGACGACGCGGTCGACCTCGACGCCACGGTCGCCCTCCTCCGCGCCCTCGAGCGGGCCGGCTCGACGTGGGCGGTCTTCTCGACTGGCACGCCGCTCGAGGTCCTTGTCCGAGCGGTCGAGCTCGCGCACGATGGCCCGCGCTAGGGAAGGCCCGCCCCCGGGACGTCGACGACGCACGACTCGATCTGGCCATGGCGCACGTGTGACACGGCCGACGTGGTCGAGCTCGGCGCGGTGATCGCGAAGAGCGTGCGACGGTCCTCGCCGCCCAGCATGCACGCGAAGCTCGTGAGGTTCGTCGAGAGCCGTGCGGTCACCTCGCCGCCCTCCTTCACCCGCAGGCACTCCCGGGCCGCAGGGTTGGCGACCCAGACCTGCCCGTCGGCGTCGAGGCAGATCCCGTCGGGGAAGACGAGCTCGAGCTGGGCGAAGACGCGCCGGTTGGACAGGGTCCCGTCGATGGCGACGTCGAACGCGCACAGGCGTCGCCCGAAGGTCTCCGCGACGATCAGGGTCCTGCCGTCCTCGGTGAGCACCGAGCCGTTCGGGAACGCCATGTCCGAGACGACCTGGCGGATCGAGCCGTCCGGGGCGACGACGATGAGGTTGGCCGTCGGCGGGCCGGGCTCTTGGAGGAGTCCCTCGACGCCGTGCTCTTCGAGCCAGTCGTCCAGCGCGAAGCCGAAGTTGCCTGCGTACGCGGTGCCGTCGGCCGCCACGACGAGGTCGTTGGCCCAGTAGCCGCAGAACTCGGCGAGCTCGGCGTGGCGGGTCTGTTCGCCTTCCGGGCTGATCGCGAGGATCGCGCAGTCGGTCATCGAGACCGCGAGCAGCGTGCCGTCCGCCAGCCACCCAAGCCCCGAGGGCTGGGTCGGGACCGTGTGCTCGAGCCGCTCGCCGTCCTCGCCGAACGAGAAGATCCCGCGGCGGTAGAAGTCGCTGAACCACAGCCGTTCCTCGTGCCACCGCGGCGCCTCGCCGAAGCTGAGCCCGGTGTGCGTCACGGTCGCGTCATACGAAGTCACCATCAGGACCTCCCTTTCGTGACGCTACTGAGACGTCGCCTGGTGCGTCACAGGCGGCGTGCGCTCCCCAAGCGCGCGCACCCGGGACACGGCGTCGAGCCACGTCGCGTAGGCGGCGTCCCCGGCGTGGTCCTCTCGTGGCGCGAAGGACGCGTCCTGCTCCCAGGAGTCCTCGAGCCCGGCGAGCGTCAGCTCGTTGACGGCGACGCCCGCGATCATCGCGGCGCCGATCGCGGTCGCCTCGACGGACGCCGGTCGGCGCACCCGCAACGCGGCGCCGTCAGCCAGCAGCTGGCAGAGGAGGTCCATCGCGACGGCTCCGCCGTCGACGCGAAGCTCGGTGAGCTCGATGCCGCCGAGGCGCATGGCGTCCAGCATCGCGCGACCGAGGAAGCCGAGTGACTCGACGACCGCGCGCGCGACGTGGGCCTTGGTCACGCCGCGTGACAGCCCCATGAGCGTCCCGCGAGCAGCCGGGTCCCACCACGGGCTGCCGAGTCCCGTGAACGCGGGGACGAACGTCGCGCCGTTGGTGTCGGTGACGCTCGCCGCGAGGACGCCGACCTGGTCGGCGGCCACGATCAGACCGAGCTCGTCGCGGAGCCACTGGATGGCCGCGCCTGCGACGAACGCCGACGCCTCGAGCGCGAAGCTCCTCTCACCGAGCTCGCCGAGGTCCCACGCGACAGTGGTCACGAGCCCGTCGACGCTCGGCGGGCGCGCGTGGCCCGCGTTCACGAGGAGGAACGCGCCCGTGCCGAAGGTGGCCTTCACCATCCCCGGTGAGGTGCAGCGCTGCCCGAAGAGGGCTGCCTGCTGGTCGCCCAGGATGCCCGCGACCGGCACGCCGGCGAGCAGCGGCGCGACCTTGGCCGCGACCGTCCCGATCACGCCGCACGACGGCACGATCATCGCTAGCGCGTCGGTCGGGACCGAGAAGAGCGCGCACAGCGCGGGGCTCCATGCCGCTTCACCCAAGTCGTAGAGCATGGTCCTTGAGGCATTGGACGCGTCCGTCACGTACGCCCCGCCGTTGGCGCCACCTGTCAGGTGCCACCCGACCAGCGTGTCGACCGTGCACAGGCCGAGCTCGCGCGCGCCGTCGAGCGGAGCGTGCTCGAGGAGCCACTGCATCTTGGTCGCCGAGAAGTACGGGTCAGCCGTGAGGCCGGTGCGCGCTCGTATCAGGGCGTCGTCGCCTGCTTCGGCGAGCGATGCGCACCGAGGCGCGGTGCGCCGGTCCTGCCAGACGATCGCGGGCGCCATCGGCCTGCCGTCGGAGCGGTCGATCGCGACGGTCGTCTCGCGCTGGTTGGTGATGCCGATCGCGACGACGTCGTGGTCACCGTCATCGAGGCGAGCCGCCAGCTCTTCGAGTGTCTCGTCGACGAGGCGGAGGATCTCGTCGGGGTCGTGCTCGACCCAGCCCGGGACGGGATAGGACTGCGTGAGGTCGCGATACGCGACGTCGATGACGCGACCGACCGCGTCGACGGCGAGCGCTCGCACGCCCGTCGTCCCCGCGTCGACGGCGAGCAGGACGCGCACGACCGGAGGCTAGGTCGGGGCTGCTCGCAACGACGAGGACACGTGCGCGCGATCGCGTGGGGATCCCGACACGAGCCTCGCGAGGCCGACGAACGGCGCGGCCCAGGGCAGCTTGTGCGCCCGTCGCACGGAGCAGCTAGACCGTGCGCCGGTCCCCTGGGTGCACCTCGTTTCGATGGGGCGGCTGTCGGGTGGGCCGGCCCCGCCCGGGGGCGCCGTGGGGACCGCCGAGAGGGCGCTCCCGATAGAATTGCTGGGGAACAAATCGTTGACACCGTCGTAGTTACCGTGCTGTAGTTACCACTGCATCTAGCGACGGATGTTGCGGCGACCACAACATCTTGTGTCACAGGCCCGGGAATTGCCCCCCGAGGCCGAAGGCACTCGGACCGTTGCGGACGCGCGGGACGCACGGGCGTGGGGATTCCACGGAGAGGGGACTTTGGCATGGCTATCGCTCCACAGCGAACAGGCATCGGGCTGCGACGACACTTCACGACCAGTGACGTCCATCCCTACGACGAGGTCACCTGGGAGCGACGCGACGCGCGCATCACCAACTACCGCGACCACGTCGTGGCGTTCGAGCAGCTTGACGTCGAGGTGCCCGCGGACTGGAGCGTCAACGCGACGAACATCCTCTCGCAAAAGTACTTCCGAGGGACGCTCGGCACCGCTGAGCGCGAGACGTCGCTCCGCCAGGTCGCCGACCGCATCGTCGACACGATCTGTGCGTGGGGGACCTCGGACGGCTACTTCGTGGACGACGAGGAGGCGGAGACCTTCCGCAGCGAGCTCAAGCACCTGATCGTCCACCAAAAGGCCGCGTTCAACTCCCCGGTGTGGTTCAACATCGGCGTGCAGGGCGTCCCCCAGCAGGCCAGCGCGTGCTTCATCCTCGCGGTCAACGACGCGATGGACTCGATCCTCAACTGGTACACCGAAGAGGGCATCATCTTCAAGGGCGGCTCGGGCGCAGGGGTCAACCTCTCGCGGATCCGTGCGAGCCAGGAGCTGCTCGCGGGCGGCGGCACCGCGTCGGGGCCCGTGAGCTTCATGCGCGGCGCGGACGCGTCCGCCGGCACGATCAAGTCAGGTGGCAAGACCCGGCGCGCGGCGAAGATGGTCATCTTGGACGTCGATCACCCCGACGTCGAGGAGTTCGTGTGGTGCAAGGCCAACGAGGAGCGCAAGGCGCGCGCGCTGCGCGACGCGGGCTTTGACATGGACCTCGACGGCAAGGACATCCACTCGATCCAGTACCAGAACGCGAACAACTCGGTGCGTGTCTCGGACGAGTTCATGCAGGCAGTCCTCGAGGACGCCGACTGGCAGCTGCTCGCGAGGACGGACGGCTCGGTCGTCGCGACGGTGCGCGCGAGGGACCTGTGGCGCCAGATCGCCCGAGCGGCATGGGAGTGCGCGGACCCCGGGCTGCAGTTCGACACCACCATCAACGACTGGCACACCGTGCCGAACACCTCGCGGATCAACGCGTCGAACCCCTGCAGCGAGTACATGCACATCGACAACTCCGCGTGCAACCTCGCGAGCCTCAACCTCATGACGTTCCTCGGTGCTGACGGCCGCTTCGACGTCGACGGCTTCACCGCGGCGATCGAGGTCGTCTTCACCGCCCAGGAGATCCTGGTGGGCAACGCGGACTACCCGACCAAGAAGATCGGCGAGAACTCGATCAAGTTCCGCCAGCTCGGCCTCGGCTACGCGAACCTCGGCGCGCTGCTCATGGCGTCGAGCCTGCCGTACGACTCGGACGGCGGGCGCCAGTGGGCGGCGGCGATCACCGCGCTCATGACCGGGCACGCCTACGCGACGAGCGCGCGGACCGCCGGTCGCATGGGACCGTTCGCCGGTTACCACGACAATGCCGAGCCGATGCAGCGCGTCCTGCGCAAGCACCGCGCGGCGGCTGCGGAGATCGACGACACCGTCGTGCCTGCAGAGCTCCTGGACGCGGCGCGGCAGTCCTGGGACGATGCCGTCGAGCTCTGCGAGCAGTACGGCGTGCGCAACTCGCAGGCGACCGTGCTCGCCCCGACGGGCACGATCGGGCTCTTGATGGACTGCGACACGACGGGCGTCGAGCCCGACCTCGGGCTCGTCAAGACCAAGAAGCTGGTGGGCGGCGGCACGATGTCGATCGTCAACCAGACGGTGCCGCGCGCGCTGCGCGTCGCGGGCTACTCGCCCGAGCAGGTGACCGCGATCGTGTCATACATCGACGAGCACAAGTCGATCGTCGGCGCGCCGGGGCTGCGTTCCGAGCACCTCGCCGTGTTCGCGTGCTCGATGGGCGACAACGCGATCGACTACCACGGCCACGTAAAGATGATGGGCGCGGTCCAGCCCTTCATCTCGGGGGCGATCTCAAAGACCGTCAACATGCCCGAGGACGTGACGATCGAGGACGTCGAGCAGCTGCACCTCGAGGCCTGGCGCCTCGGGGTCAAGGCCGTCGCGATCTACCGCGACAACTGCAAGGTGGCACAGCCCCTCTCGATGACGAAGACGGCCTCCCAGGAGTCCGCCGCCACGAGCGAGGTGGAGCGCCGCCACGACGAGCTGGGCGCGCACATCGCCAAGCTCGAAGCCGCACTCGCCACCGAGCGCGCCAAGCCACGCGACTCGGTCGTCGTCGGTGCGGTGCGCGAGCGACTGCCGCGCCGCCGCCGCTCCAACACCTTCGCGTTCCGCGTCGCGGACTGCGAGGGCTACGTCACGGTCGGCGAGTACGAGGACGGCCGCCCTGGCGAGACGTTCATCCGCGTCTCGAAGCAGGGATCGACGCTCGCGGGCATCATGGACGCCTTCTCGATCTCGATCAGCCTCGGGCTGCAGCACGGCGTGCCGCTGTCGACCTACGTCCGCAAGTACACCAACATGAAGTTCGAGCCGGCCGGGATGACCGACGACCAGCAGCTGCGCATCGCGTCAAGCCTCGTCGACTACATCTTTCGGCGCCTGGCGCTCGACTATCTCTCGCTCGAGGAGCGCGAGGACCTGGGTGTGCTGTCGACGAGCGAGCGACAGCAGCCGACGCTCCCGGGGGTCGAGGAGCAGGCAACGGTGTCGGTGGGCATCGAGCACCAGGAGCGACGCGCTGCGACCGCGCCGACGACCGCTCGTGCCGAGCCGAGGGACGCGCCGTACTGCTACAGCTGCGGCAACGTGATGCAGCGCGCCGGGTCGTGCTTCGTCTGCGGCTCGTGCGGCTCGACGTCGGGCTGCTCGTAAAACTCGGACATGGTGGACTTGACGCACCAATGAACCCGCTCGTCCCACGTAGTGGCCCGATCGCCGGTCCCGGCATCCCCGAGGTGGCGCGCCTGGACCGTTGAACGGCTCGAGCCCGCCTTGATCCGGAGCCGGAGGAATCTTCCACTCGACGCGTTGGTCAGCGACCCTTGGCGCGTTGGCGCCATGCTGTGCTCGGTCCTGTCATGACGGGTGCGTTCTAAGTATCGTTGCGACACCTCGTAGAAGGCAGGCCAAATGCGCACCCAGCGTGGAGTCCGTCCCCTCATCATCAGCGTCGTTGCCGCGACGTCCCTCCTCGCCGTCGCGCTCCCCAGCGCGGCGTTCGCGGCACGTGGGCCCGCCGGGCCCCAGGCCCGCGTGATCGTCGCGCCCCAGCTCCCTGCTGGCGCGCACGTCATTGGTTCGACGCCGTCGAGCCAGCGGCTCGAGGCGAGCGTGTTCCTGCTCCCTCGGAGCGTGTCGGCGCTCGCCGCGTTCGCCGCACAGGTGAGCAACGTGCACTCGCCACTGTTCCGCCACTACCTCAGACGCGGCGAGTTCGCCGCGCGATTCGGCCCGACGTCGACGTCACTGCGCAGCGTCGAGTCCTTCGTCCACGCAGCGGGACTCCACGTCGACTCGCTCTCGTCGAACCACCTCGTCCTGTCGATCAGCGGCACGGTGCGTCAGTTCTCCGGGGCGTTCTCCACGACCTTCACGAACGTGCGCTTGGCCTCGGGTGCGCTCGGGCGGACCAACTCGGCGGTCCGACTCCCTGGGTTGATCGCGCCGTCGGTCGCCGCGGTCATCGGCCTCAACGACTTGTTGCGGCCGCACACGTCGCTCGAGCGCCACAACATGCTTCGTCGCCCGACGATCCGCGGCATCGGGCATCGCTTCTCGACCGTACCGGGACACGGTGCACCAGGGGCACCGTCGGCCTGCCCGGCTGCAGTGGGCACGACGCAGCTCGGCTTCGGCGGCATCACCGACGACCAGGTCTCGAACGCCTACGGGGTCGACGGCCTCTACACCGCAGGTGACCTCGGCCAGGGCCAGACCGTGGCGATCTACGAGCTCGAGCCGTTCTCGACCTCGGACATCGCGGCATTCGACACGTGCTACTTCGGCTCGAGTCACACCTCTCAGATCAGGGCCGTGAACGTCGACGGTGGCCCGGGCACGGGCACGGGCTCGGGGGAGTCCGCGCTCGACATCGAGAACGTCTCGGCGATCGCGCCGTCGGCCAAGATCCTCGTGTACCAGGCGCCGAACACCGAGGCCGGCTCGATCGACGCGTACAACCGCATCGTCTCTGACGACCTCGCCCAGTCCGCGAGCTCGTCATGGGGCTTCTGCGAGGCCGACGCCCTCACGTACTCGCCAGGCTCGCTCGCCGCGGAGAACATGATCTTCGAGCAGGCCGCCGCACAGGGCCAGACCGTCTTCAACTCGTCGGGCGACGGCGGGAACGACTCGTGCTCATACCAGAACGGGTTCCCCACTGCGCCCGTTGAGACCGAGGACGATCCCGCGTCGCAGCCCTACGTGGTCGGCGTCGGCGGCACCACCGCGGTGAGCGTGGCCCAGCCACCCCAAGAGCAGGTCTGGAACGACGGCGCCAACGGCGGCGGTGGTGGTGGCGGCATCTCGAGGCTGTGGGAGCAGCCGGCCTGGATGCCCGCCTCCGCGAACGCCCTCTCGTCCAAGACGCCTTGCAACGCGCCTGCAGGCGAGGTGTGCAGGACGGTCCCCGACGTGACGGGCTTCGCCGACGAGTACACCGGCATCACGGTCTACATCGGCGGGGGATGGACCACGATCGGCGGCACGTCCTCGTCGTCGCCGTTCTGGGCCGCGATGCTCGCGGAGATCAACGCGTCGTCGACGTGCCAGGCCTCTGCGTCCACCGAGCGGGGCGTCGGGTTCGCCTCGCCGCTCCTCTACCAGGTGGCCTCGAACCCGACCGACTACGCGTCGGGCTTCAACGACATCACCACGGGCAACAACGACATCTACAACACGACGGGCGGCACCTTCAAGGCCGGCGTCGGCTACGACCTCGCCTCTGGCCTCGGCTCGCCCGAGCTCACTGCGGCCCCGCACGTCGTCGGACCTGGTCTGGCAGCGAGCCTGTGCGCCGCGGCCCTCGGCACCACGACCGCCAAGGTCTCGTCGATCGCGCCCGCGAGCGGCTCGGCCTCGGGCGGCACGCCGTTCGTGATCACCGGCTCGGGCTTCAAGCCGGGTGGGACGAGTGACGTCGCCCAGGTCACCTTCGGCACCTCGCCTGCGGCGACCTTCGTCGTGGCCTCGGGCACCAAGATCACCGGCACCACGTCGACGGAGACCACGCCGACGACCAACTCGACGCTGAACGGGGTCACCAACCACACCGGTGGCGTGCTCGTGTCGGTCACGACGACCAACAAAGAGGTGGCCGTCGGACCGACGTTCCACTTCGTCGTCCAGCACGCCGGCAGCACCGTGCCCCTCGTCCTGCAGGTGGGTCCGACCGGTGGACCCGGGAAGGGCGGCAACACCGTCGAGATCGACGGCAGCGGCTTCACGGGCGCCACGAAGGTCACCTTCGGTGGCGTCTCGGCGACGTTCAAGGTCCACAGCGACGTGCTCATCTCGGCCGTGGCACCGAAGTGGCGCGCCTCGCAGTGCCTGAAGGCGTCCAACACGGGCAAGCTCGGGCTCTGCCAGACCCAGGTCCAGGTGACCGGGCACGGCGGGGCGAGCAAGATCGAGGCGGCGAAGAAGCCCTACGCGGGCTACTTCAACTTCTCCAACCTGGGCGTGCTCTTGGTGCCGCCGGGCTGCGGCTGCGAGGGCTACCCGACGATCAGCGAGTACGACTACGCGACGTCGTACTCGCTCAGCCGGGTCACCAACCCCAACGGCAAGCCGATCCTCGGGGACCCCAACGGCGGCAACGAGGTCGTGTTCGACGGGGCCGGCCTCAACGTGCTCACACTCGACTGGGTGAACTTCGGCGCCGCGGGCAGCGCGTCGTCCACGGACTTCGAGCTGCTCCAGATCAGCGCCAAGGGGACGTCGCTGTCCTTCTTCTCGTTCGGGGACCAGAATCCGACGGTCACGGGGAACAAGATCCCGGTGTCGTTCGAGACCGTCGCGGGGGCGTCGAACACCAAGCAGTTCAGCTTCGCGGCGATCCAGGACGTGACGTCGCTCAGCACGGACGTGCTGCCCTCCGCGGGCGGCACGGCGTTTGTCATCAATGGCGGCGGGTTCCTCGGGGTCAACAAGGCGACCGAGGTCATCTTCTCGGGCAACGGCTTCGCCACACCACCTGTGTCAGTGCTCCCGGCGAACTTCAAGGTGGTCTCGGGCACCGAGATCACGCTCACGAGCCCCTCGATGGTGCCCGGCTCCTACACGGTGCTCGTCTGCGGCCAGTACACGTGCGGAGCGGGAGCTCCGAACACGCCGGTCACCTCGACGGTCGACGTGATCTTCCCGGGCACGACGGCGGTCACGAGCGCAGAGGCATTCGGCGGCGCATCGCCATCGGGCCCCACCTCGGGCGGAAGCAACTTCGTGATCCAGGGCGCCAACTTCGGGCCACTCGCGGACCTGACGGTGTACCTCGTGAACGGGCTCGGCGAGACCTTCGCGGCCGCGACGCCCAGCGCGGGACCCTCGGCGACGGACCCCGGTGCGACCCAGTCGATCGTCGTCACGTCGCCGGCGGCGCTCGGGGGGTATCCCGGCGTCATGGCGCTCGTCGTGGTCGGCGACAACGGCACGTCGGCCGAGACGCCCACGGCACTGTTCACGTACACGTCGTGAGCGCCAGCGGGAGGGAGGGAGCCCCCCTCCCTCCCGGCTGGTCCCACTAGAGGGCCGGCTCGGGGAGCACCAGGCCGTCCTCGAGGGGGGTCAGGACCTTGCGCATCGTCGTGAGGCCGAGGCCTCCGAGGATCGCCCCTCCCGCGAGGCAGAGCGTCCACAGCCGGCCCTCGCCGTACTGGATGAACACCGTGGCGCCGAGCTGGCCGATCGCACCGGATCCCGCCCACACGATCCCGATGAACGCGTTGTAGCGCCCGCGGAGGTGCTCGGGCGAGAGGTCGTTGACGAGCGCGGGGGAGACCGGCTGCCAGATCGTCTCGCCGATCGCGAAGACGATCTGGCCAAGGCACAGGATCGCCACGGTGCCGATCGCACCGACGAGCAATGACGACGTCGCGAGCAACCACGACGCCCCCCACAAGAGGCCCACGAGCCCCATCAGCAGCGAGCGGCTCCGGCCCCTGATGCCGGAGAGCACGAAGAGCTGCGCGACGATGATCGTGAAGGTGTTGAAGAAGAAGAGCAGACCGACGTAATGGATCGACAGCTTGGCAACCTGCGTCACGAACAGCGGCATCCCGGCCTCGATCGAGCCGTAGCCGCAGACCATGACCACGAGCGATGAGAGGACGAGACGCACCATTCGTCGGTCCTTCAGCACCTCGACCCACCCCTCTTCGGCGAGGTCCTCGTGCACCGGAGTCTCGAGTCTCCCGCCGTGGCGTCGAAGCGTGAACATGATGGCTGCGTACACGAGCATGAGCGCCCCGCTCATCGTGTACAGCAGCTGGAACGACCCCGCGTCATGGAGATTCGCGATCTGGGTGCCGACGAGGGACCCGATACCGATCCCGACGTTCATGAGCATGAAGTTGATCCCGAAGGCGTCCTGGCGGTGCTCTTCGCGGACGATCCTCGTGATGAGCACCGAGAATGCGCTCCACATCCCCGCGCCACCCACTGAGAAGACCGAGACGACGACAAACATGAGCGGCACGGTCGTGGTGAAGCCGATCGCGATCACCCCGACCGCGGAGACCGGCATCGCGACGGCAAGGACGGGGGAGGGACCGAACCGGTCGACGAGGGTGCCGTAGAGCGGGGAGAGGGCGATGCCGAGGAAGGCCTCCAAGACGAGCATCCATCCCGCGATGATGTCGGTGAAGCCACGGATGTCATGGCAGTACAGGACGAACAGCGAGAACTGCATGCCCATGCCGAGGAACCCGACGAGCGTGCCGAGGAACAGGCGCCTGAGCGCCGGCGTCATCAGGTCATGGAAGTTGAATGGGAGTCTCGCGAGCAGTCGTTCCCGAGGCGTCAGCGTGGTCTGCGACACAAGAGATCGACGCTAACAAGTCCGTGCGACACGGCGCCGGGCACGGCCTACAGGTTCCGCCGGTACCGCCCGCCCACCTCGAACAACGTGGCCGTGATCTCCCCGAGCGTGCAGCACCGCACGACGTCCATCAAGACCTCGAACGTGTTGCCGCCGCTGAGGGCCGCCTCGCGCAGCCGCTCGAGCGCCGCCTCGCGCTCGTTCGCGTGCGCGGACTGGAACGCGATACGACGCTCGACGGCGCTCTCGCGCTCTTGGGGCGTCGAGCGGGCGAGCTCGATCGTGTCGGGGACTGGGGCAGCGTCGGGGTCGAGGAACGTGTTCACTCCGACGATCGGCAGCGAGCCGTCGTGCTTGCGCTGCTCGTAGGCCATCGACTCGTCCTGGATCCGACCGCGCTGGTAGCCCAGCTCCATCGCGCCCAGGACCCCGCCGCGCTCGTGGATGCGTTCGAACTCGCTGAGCACGGCCTCCTCGACGAGGTCGGTCAGCTCCTCGACGATGTAGCTGCCCTGCAGGGGGTTGTCGCAGCCCGCGAGCCCCCACTCGCGGTTGATGATGAGCTGTATCGCCATCGCGCGGCGGACCGACTCGCCCGTCGGGGTCGTTACCGCCTCGTCGAACGCGTTCGTGTGCAGCGAGTTGCAGTTGTCGTAGATCGCGCACAGCGCCTGGAGCGTCGTGCGGATGTCGTTGAAGGACATCTCCTGGGCGTGCAGCGAGCGGCCCGAGGTCTGGATGTGGTACTTCATCTTCTGGGCTCGCGGCGACGCCCCGTAGCGATCGCGCAGGACGATCGCCCAGATGCGCCGCGCGACCCGGCCGAGCACCGTGTACTCCGCGTCCATCCCGTTCGAGAAGAAGAACGACAGTGACGGGGCGAACGACTCGACGGGCATGCCCCTCGCGAGCCACGACTCGACGTACGTGAAGCCGTTCGACAGCGTGAGCGCGAGCTGGCTGATGGGGTTCGCCCCGGCCTCGGCGATGTGGTACCCCGAGATCGACACGGAGTAGAAGTTCCGGACCTTGTGGTCGACGAAGTACTGCTGGACGTCGCCCATCATCCGCAGCGCGAACTCCGTCGACAGGATGCAGGTGTTCTGGCCCTGGTCCTCCTTCAGGATGTCGGCCTGGACCGTGCCGCGGACCGTCTCGAGCGCCTCGCGCCTCGCAGCGTCGCGCTCCGCGCCGCTCAGCGCGCGTCCGGCGAGCTCCTCGGCCTTGGCCACGCGCTGGTCCGCCGCGACGTTGAGGAACATCGCGAGGATCGCGGGGGCCGGTCCGTTGATCGTCATCGAGACCGACGTGGTCGGCGAGCAAAGGTCGAAGCCGCCGTAGAGCACCGACATGTCCTCGATCGTGGCGACGGACACGCCCGCGTTGCCGACCTTGCCGAAGATGTCGGGGCGCTCGTCGGGGTCGAAGCCGTAGAGGGTGACCGAGTCGAACGCCGTCGAGAGCCTCGTCGAGGGCTGGCCCTTCGCCAAGAGGTGGAACCTGCGGTTGGTGCGCGCGGCGTCGCCCTCGCCCGCGAACATCCTCGTCGGGTCCTCGTCGTCACGCTTGAAGGCGAAAACGCCCGCGGTGTAGGGGAAGCGCCCGGGCAGGTTCTCGCGGCGCAGGAACCGGACGAGCGAGCCGTCGTCGAGCCCACGGGGCAGCGCGACACGCGGCACCTCGGTGCCCGACAAGGTGGTGCTCCGAAGCGCCACCGTGCGGCCCGCGAGCTCGGTGCTGGGCTGGGACAGTCGCGCGACGTCCCCGGGCCACTGGTCGAGCTCGTGGCGCAGCGAGGGGTCGAGGCCGCCAGCCGCCTCTTCCTCGGCCAGCTCGAGGTCCTTCGTGTCCGCTCCCTTGGCCCCGAGGTGAGCGGCAGCCCGGCGCAGGGACGAGGCGAGCGCGGCGGCCTCGGCGAGCCGCTCGGTCTCGCGGTGGAAGTCACGGACGGTTCGGGCGATGTCGCCGAGGTAGCCGATCCGGTCGGGCGGGATGATGACGTCGGCGTGCGTCGAGGCGTGCACGCCCGGATCCTCCAGGACGCCGGTCGTCGCGGTGAGGCCGTGCTCGGCCAGGCGACGCCGGACCTCGTGGTACAGGGCGGTCACCCCGTCGTCGTTGAACCGCGCGGCGACCGTTCCGAAGACGGGCAGCGACTCGAGCCCCTGGCCGGGGGTGCCGCGCAGCCTCGCGACCTGGCGGCGCACCTCGCGGAGGGCGTCGTCGGCGCCGCGCCGCTCGAACTTGTTGATGGCGATCACGTCGGCGACGTCCAGCATCTCGATCTTCTCGAGCTGGGTCGGGGCCCCGTACTCAGGGGTCATCACGTACAGCGAGACGTCCGCGAGCTCATCGATGCCCGAGTCGCCCTGGCCGATCCCAGGGGTCTCGATGACGACGAGGTCGCACCCCCACGCGGCGCACGCCGCGACGACGTCGCTCAGGTGCGCGGGGAGCCCGCCCGGCGCCCCGCCCGCCCCGAGCGAGCGGAAGAACACCTGGTGCGTGTCGATCGCGTTCATCCGGATGCGGTCGCCGAGCAGGGCCCCGCCATCGCGTCGCCGCGTCGGGTCGACGGCGATGACCGCGATGCGCAGCTTGTCCTCCAGATCGAGGCGGAAGCGCCGGAGCAGCTCGTCGGACAGCGAGCTCTTTCCCGACCCGCCGGTGCCCGTGATCCCGAGGACGGGGACGGGCCGCGCGATCGCGGCCGCGCGCAGCGAGGTCGTCACCGACGAGGAGAGTGCGTCGTGCTCGATCGAGGTGATGGCGCGCGACAGGGCGAGACGGTCGCCGGACAAGAGTCCGTCCGCGACGTCGATCGGCGGGCGCGGCGTGGTCCTGGCGATCGCGCACATCTCGGCCGCCATGCCGGCAAGGCCGAGCTTGGCGCCGTCGTCGGGGGAGAAGATCTTGGCGACCCCGTGTGCCTCGAGGTCTGCGATCTCCCGCGCGATGATGACGCCGCCGCCGCCCCCGAAGACCTTGATCCCAGGGCGTCCCCGTCGCGAGAGCTCGTCGACCAGGTACATGAAGAACTCCATGTGACCGCCCTGGTACGAGCTGATCGCGACGCCGTGGACGTCCTCGTCGACCGCCGCGTCGGCGATCTCGGTGACCGATCGGCTGTGGCCGAGGTGGACGACCTCGCAGCCCTCGCGCTGGAGGAGGCGGCGGATGAGGTTGATCGACGCGTCGTGGCCGTCGAACAGCGCCGTGGCGGTGACGAATCGAAGCGTCTCGCGCGGGCTCTCGTCCATCACGACGAGGTTACGTCCCCTCCGGCCTCAGCGACACGACGACGCACGCTGGCCGAGCGGGCACCTACTTGGCGAAGTCCCAGCTCTCGCCCTTCTCGTAGTGGTGCAGGATCGACTTGGCGACGAGGATGCGGTGCACCTCGTCGGGTCCGTCGGCGAGGCGCAGGGTGCGCGCCCCGAGGTACATGCCCGCGAGCGGGAGGTCGCTCGACACACCCGCTGCCCCCCAGACCTGGATAGCTCGATCGACGACCCGGTGGAAGGCGTTCGGCACGTACACCTTGAGCGCGGAGATCTCGACGCGCGCGCGCGGGTCCTGGCGGTCGACGAGCTCGGCGGTCTTGATCGTCATGAGCCGCGAGGTCTGCAGGTCGATGTACGAGTCGGCGATGAAGCCCTGGACGAACTGCTTGTCGCGCAAGAGGCCGCCGTGAACCTCACGGGTGAGCGATCGCTCGACCATGAGGTCGAACGCGCGCCACATCGCGCCGACTGAGTTCATGCAGTGGAAGACGCGGCCTGCGCCGAGGCGCTCCTGGGCTATCTCGTGGCCCTGGCCGACCTCGCCTAGCTGATTGTCGACCGGGACACGAACATCGGTGTAGCGGATCTCACAGTGGTCCGACGTCGGGGCGCCCCAGATGCCGATGCCCCGGACGATGTCCACGCCCTTCGTGTTGGTGGGCACGATGATCTGGATCTGCTGGCCGGGTCGGCCGAGCTCCCCGGTCGGGTCCTCGGCTACGCACATCACGATAAAGAAGTCGGCCCTCTTGCCGTTGGACGTGAACCACTTGTGGCCGTTGATGACCCACTCGTCGCCTTCGCGCCTCGCCGAGGTCGCAAGGCTCCTCGGGTCGCTGCCGGCGTGCTCCGGCTCGGTCATCGAGAAGCCCGACTCCATGGTCCCCTCGATGAGGGGGATGAGCCACTTGCGCTTCTGCTCCTCGGTGCCTCGCTTGGCGAGGACCACCTGGTTGCCCGAGTTGGGAGCGACCACACCGAAGAAGGCCGCGGCCCCGGCGTAGGCGAGGATCTCGTTCATATAGGCATGAGCGAGGAAGTCGAGTCCCATGCCCCCGTACTCGGTGGGGAGGTGCGGCGCCCACAGTCCAGCGTCGCGCACCTTGTTCTTGATCGACTCGCGCGCGACGTGCGCGGCCTCGCGCTGAGCGTCGCTCGGGTTGCCGTTGCGGTGCGGGTAGAGCACCCCTTCGCGCGGGAGGATCTCTTCGTTCACGATGGCGGCCGTGCGGAGTCGCACGGAGTTCACGTGGTCGGGCAGGGACGGGACCGCGGTGACGTTGATCGGCATGGCGCATTACTAGCAACCAGGCCCCGTGCCTGCCCAATTGGCGGCTCTCGTAGGATGCCGCGGAAGCGAGGCAGGAGGACGTCGATGGCGGTCGTGTACGAAGAGGCACTGGCCGAGGTCACCGGGCCCGGCCAGTTCTTCGAGACCAACGAGCGCGTCCTCGGCGGGATCGCCTACCGGGCGTTCGAGAACGCCCCCAAGAACCTGGTCGAGATCTTCAACGGTGCGAGGGGCTCGGACAAGACCTTCTTGGTCTACGAGGACGAGGAGTGGACCTTCGAGGACGTGCTCGCCGAGGCCGACGCGCTCGGGCACGCCCTGGTCCACGAGTTCGGGGTCAAGCCCGGGGACCGCGTCGGGATCGCGATGCGCAACCTGCCGGAGTGGATCGTCACTTTTGCCGCGGCGCTCTCGGTCGGGGCGATCTCGGTCTCGCTCAACGCGTGGTGGACCGAAGAGGAGATCGACTACGCCGCGGGCGACGCGGGGCTCTCGGTTCTCGTGTGCGATCCCGAGCGCATGGCCCGGGCACACCCCGTGTGCGATCGGCGCGGCATCGCCCTCCTCGCGACGCGCACCGACACGCTCGTGCCCGTGCCGCCCGGCGTTACCCGGTGGGAGGACGTGGTCGTCCGGGGCAACCCGATGCCCCACGTCGAGGTCGACCCCGAGAGCGACGCGACGATCCTGTACACATCGGGGACCACGGGCTCCCCGAAGGGCGCGGTCTCCACGCATCGCTCGATCTGCCAGGCGCTCATGGCATTCGGTTGCAACGGGGCGCTCCAGGGCATCGTGCGCGGGCCGAACCCCGTCCCGCAGCCCGCG